>JBDTUO010000134.1:0-7179 GCA_040007675.1 Rubrivivax sp. | reverse complement strand
TTGGCCGCCTCGGCGCGGTAACTCGGCCGGTAGTCGGCGTGGAACGCGTGGGGCGCCTGCGGGTAGACCCGGAAGCTCGAGCGGCGCGCCGCCGCGCTGCCCTGTGCCAGCGCCGCGGTCATGCGCTCGACCGACTCGAGCGGAATGCCCGGGTCCGCGCCGCCGTAGAGCCCGAGCACCGGGGCGTGCAGGACGCCGGCGAGTTCGATCGGGTTGCGCGGCTGCAGCGGGTCGGCTGCGCCGACGAGCCGGCCGTACCACGCCACGCCCGCCTTCAGCGCCGGGTTGTGTGCGGCGTAGAGCCACGTGATGCGCCCGCCCCAGCAGAAGCCGGTGATGCCGAGCTTGTCGGTCGCCGCGCCCTGGGTGCGCGCCCAGGCGACGCAGGCGTCGAGATCGCGCAGGACCTGCGCGTCCGGCGTCTTCGACACCACCTCCGTGACCAGCTTGCCGATCTCGCCGTAGCTGCCGGGGTCGCCCTGGCGCACGAACGGCTCGGGCGCGATCGCGAAGTAGCCCGCCTTGGCGAAACGGCGCGCGACGTCGGCGATGTATTCGTGCACGCCGAAGATCTCGCTGACGACCAGCACCACCGGCGCGCCGCGGCGGCCGGCGGGTGCCGCGCGGTAGGCGGGCAGCTTGAAGTCGCCCACCGGCACCGACACTTCGCCGACGTCCAGCCCCTGGCTGTCGGTCTTGATCACTGTCTGTGCCGCGATCGGCAGCGTGGCGGCTGCGAATCCGCTGCCGACGGAGGTGCGGACGAATTCGCGGCGTGAGAACGCGCGTGCGGGCAGCAGGCAGGACAGTTCCTCTTCGATCAATGGGGTCTCCGGTGGTTGGCGCGCCGGTGGCTCAGGCGCCGGCGCTTCGGCCCATTCTAGAAAGCGCCGACGCTGCGGGCGGCGGGAGGGCAGAATCGTCGCCATGCCGGACCCGCTGCCGACGCTCGCCGCCCCGCTGGCAGCCATCGACCTCGGTTCGAACAGTTTCCGGCTCGAGATCGGCAGCCTGCAGCACGGCCGCTACCGGCGCATCGACTACCTCAAGCAGATGGTGCGCCTCGGCGCCGGCCTGGACGCCGACGGCGTGCTGACACGCGCGGCCGCCGACCGCGGGCTGGCCTGCCTGACGCAGTTCGCCGAACGCCTGCGCGGCTTCGCGCCCGGCCAGGTGCGCGCGGTGGCGACGCAGACCTTGCGCGAGGCGAAGAACCGCGATGCCTTCCTGGAGCGCGCGCAGGCGGCGCTGGGCCACTCGATCGAAGTGATCTCGGGGCGCGAGGAAGCGCGGCTGATCTACGCTGGCGTGGCGCACCTGCAGCCGTCGGAGACGCCGCGGCTGGTGGTCGACATCGGCGGCCGCTCGACCGAGATGATCCTCGGCCGCGGGGAGGTGCCCGTCACGGCCGAATCCTTTCAGGTCGGCTGCGTGAGCCTGTCGCTGAAGTATTTTCCCGCGGGACGGCTGTGCGCCGAGGGTTTCCGCGCCGCGCAGGTGGCTGCCGGCGCCGAGCTCGAGGAGGGGCTGCGGGCGTTCGCACCGGAGCACTGGGCGCATGCGCTCGGGTCGTCGGGCAGCGTCGGCGCGGTGTCGCAGATCCTCGCCGCCGAGGGCCGCACCGACGGGCGCATCACGCCGGAGGGCCTGCGCTGGTGCATCGAGCGCTGCGTGCAGGCCGGGCACATCGAGCGCCTGCGCTTCGCCGGCCTGAAGCCCGAACGGCGCCCGGTGCTGCCGGGCGGTCTGGCGATCCTGTACACGCTGATGGCGAACTTCGGCATCGACACGCTGCTGCCGGCCAAGGGCGCGTTGCGCCAGGGCGTCATCGTCGACCTGCACCAGCGCATCGAGGTGCTGCAGCGCGCGCGGCCCGGTGATGTGCGCGACCGCACGGTGGCCGAGCTGCAGCAGCGATTCGACGTCGATCTCGAGCACGCGGCGCGCGTGCGCAGCGTCGCGCTGTCGCTGTTCGACGGCGCGCGGCCGGACGCCTCGATCGACGAGCGGCGCGAGCTCGGCTGGGCCTGCGACCTGCACGAGATCGGTCTGATGGTCTCGCACCACGACCACCACCGCCACAGCGCCTACCTGCTCGACCACATCGACGCGCCCGGCTTCTCGCAGAGCCAGCAGCGCCACATCGGTGCGCTGGTGCTCGGGCAGCGCGGCGGCCTGCGCAAGCTCGACGAGGCGCTCGCCGAGCCGGGCATCGCGTGGCTGGTGCTGTGCCTGCGGCTGGCGGTGATCAAGTGCCATGCGCGCGGCCCGGTGGATCGGCGCGCGCTGAGCCTCGACGCGGCCGGACGCCAGGCCCACGTCGGCTACGCGCAGCACTGGGCGGACGCGCACCCGCGCACGCTGTTCCTGCTGCACGAGGAGGCCGCTGCCTGGGGGCGTGCGGCGCCACTGAAGCTGGTGCTGCCGGGCTAGCCGGGCAAGGGCCGACGGGCTCGGCCCGCCGGATGCTGTCAGACCTGCTCAGGCCCGAGCGCGGCGTGCAGGACCACCTGCACCTCACCGTCGCGGGCCCGGCCGCGCAGCCAGACGATCGCCCCCTTTCGCAGCGCCCAGGGCTGCGACCGGCCGCACAGCAGTTGCGCGGCCACGCGCCCGAGCGTCGGCTGGTGGCCGACTGCCAGCACCGGCTCAGGCGCGTCCGGCCAGCGCGCCGCCGCCAGCAGCGCCGCGACGTCGGCCGCCGGCGCCAGACCCTCGACGGTGCAAAAGGTCCGCTCGAGTGCGCGGGCTGTCTGCTGCGCGCGCCGCGCCGGGCTGACCAGCAGTCGGGTGCCGGCGGGGAGGTGGCGCTGCAGCCACTGCGCCATGCCGGCCGCCTGCCGCTCGCCCTTGGCGGTCAGGCCGCGCTGCAGGTCGTCACCGCCGTCGCTCAGGTCGACGGCTTCGGCGTGGCGCCAGAGGATCAGGTCCATGCGTCGCGCAGGCGTTCGTGCGTTCGTGCGTGCGTGACGACGCGGCGCCGTTCAGGCCGGGCTGTCGTGGCCGCCGCCGTAGCGCTGCATCAGCGCGTGCTGCGCGCTCACGCCGTGGCTGCCGGCCCGCGTGTAGCTGCCGTCGGCGTGCAGCGTCCACGCATCGCGCACGTCGTGCAGGTACGGCACCAGGCACTCGTCGATCACGCGCTGGCGCAGCCCGGCGTCGCGCACCGGCCACGCGATCTCGATGCGGCCGAACATGTTGCGCCCCATCCAGTCGGCGCTGGACAGGTACAGCGCCTCGTCGTCGGCGCCGGCGCCCCACCGGAAGTACATGACGCGCGTGTGCTCGAGGAAGCGGCCGATCACCGAGCGCACACGGATGCGGTCGCTCACGCCGATCAGCCCCGGCGGCAGCCGGCACGCGCCTCGCACCACCAGGTCGATCGATGCGCCCGCCTGGCCGGCCCGCAGCAGCGCGCCGATCAAGGCTGGATCGGTCAGCGCATTGACCTTGACGACGATGCGCGCCGGCGCGCCCCGGGCCGCCGCGTCGCGCACCTGTTCGAGCAGCCGCATCAGCCCCCGGTGCAGCCGGAACGGCGCGGCCAGCAGGTGCCGCGGCCGCCGCATTCGACCCTGGCTGGCGATCTGCTGGAACACGGTGTCGACGTCGGCGGTCAGCGCCGGGTCGGCGGTCAGGTAGCCGACATCGGTGTACAGCCGCGCGGTGCGCAGGTTGTAGTTGCCGGTGCCCAGGTGCGCATAGCGGCGCAGCACCGTGCTGCCGTCGCTGCGCTGGGTTTCGCGGCGCGTGATCAGCAACAGCTTGGCGTGTGTCTTCAGGCCGACCACGCCGTAGATCACCTGCGCGCCGACGGCCTCGAGCCGCTCGGCCCAGTTGATGTTGGCCTCCTCGTCGAAGCGCGCCTTCAGTTCCACGACGCACAGCACTTCCTTGCCGCGCCGGGCCGCCTCGATCAGCAGGTCCATCAGCACCGACTTCTCGCCCGTGCGGTAGATCGTCTGCTGGATTGCCAGCACGTCGGGGTCGGACACCGCCTCACGCAGGAACTGCACCACCGGCTCGAAGCTCTCGAAGGGGTGGTGCAGCAGCAGGTCGCGCCGCCGCAGCAGCGCAAACACCGAGGCGCCGTGCGGCAGCCGCTTCTGTGGCCAGGCGGGTTCGAACGGCGGGAAGCGCAGCGCGCCACCGTCGGCCTGGTCGATCAGCTGGTTCAACCGGACCAGGTTCACCGGGCCGTTGACCCGGTACAGCGCCGACGCCGGCAGCCCGAACTGCGCCATCAGCAACTGCACCAGCGTCTCGGGGCAGCTGCTGACGACCTCGAGCCGGATCGCCTGCCCGAAGTGGCGCGTCGTCAATCCGCTGCGCATCGCCTTTCGCAGGTTGGTGACGTCGGCGTCGACGACCTCGAGGTCGGAATCCCGGGTGACCCGAAACTGCGAGAACGATTCCACCGTGCGGCCGGCGAACAGCTCGCCGAGGTGGGCCCGGATCACGCTCGTCAGCAGCACGAAACCCTGCCCACCGCCGCACAGTTCTCCGGGCAGGCGGATCACGCGGGGCAGCACCCGCGGCACCTTGACGATGGCGGTGGCGTGGTCGCGCCCGAAGGCGTCGCGGCCGGCGAGTCGGGCGATGAAATTCAGCGACTTGTTGGCGACCAGCGGAAACGGGTGCGACGGGTCGAGCGCCACCGGCACCAGCAGCGGCCGCACCTGCGCCTCGAAGAACGCCGCCACCCACGCGCGCTGCGCGGCGTCGCGCTGCTCATGGTTGACGATCTCGATGCCCTCACGCTGCAGCGCGGGCATCAGGTCGTCGTTGAACAGCGCGTATTGCTCGTCGATCAGCGCGTGCGCGGCGCCGGCCACGGCCTCGAGGTCAGCCGTTGCGGTGCCCGTGCCGGCACGCATCGCGTCGACCAGGTCGGCCATGCGCACCTCGAAGAACTCGTCGAGGTTGGACGATACGATGGTGACGTAGCGCAGCCGTTCCAGCAGCGGCACGTCCGCGCGCCGGGCCTGCTCGAGCACGCGGCGGTTGAACGCGAGGATCGAGCGTTCGCGGTCGAGCAGGCGCACCGGTGGCGCGACAGGGTCGGACATCCGGCCAGTGTACGGACCGGGTGCGACCGTTTCGTGACGCGCCGGCCGCCGTCGCGATTCGACCGGTGCCCAACCGGTACTCAGCCGTCGTCGGGCTGCACCCGCACGACGTCGCCGACGCGCAGCGGCCCGCCACGCAGCACGCGCGCGACCCGGCCGCCGTGACCGCGCATCGCGTTGTATCCGCCCGGGCCGAGCAGGGCTTCCATGCGCGAACAAGGGTCGCACGGACCGCCGAGGGCAAGCCGCACGTCGGCGCCGATCGCCAACACAAGCGGCCGGTCGGGCCACGGTGACTTCGCCGCGACGAGGTTGAGTCCCGCGATCACGAGGTTGCGGCGCAGCGCCGCCGGGTCTGGCGGCCCGGCATGGCCGGACCAGGCGCCGATCAGCGGCAGGTGCTCGGCCTGGATCAGCGTCACCTGGCGCGCGCTGCGGGCGCTGCTTTCGCCGCGGTGGTCGCCGGCGAGGCCGTGGTCGGCGATCGCCTCGGCCGCGTCCACCGCCACCGCGGGAGCGCGCCGCGCCGGCCGCAGCACGATCGACTGCAGCCGGCCGACGGTCGCGAAGCGGGCCGTCAGCGTGCGCAGGTCGTCGGTCACTGCTGCCGATCGGCGCCGCGGTGCATCAGCCGAGCAACTCGCGCAACACGACGCCAGCGCGCTGCACCGCCGCGGCGTCGACGTCGAGGTGCGTCACCGCGCGCAGCGTGCGCGCCGCGAAGGCGTTCAACAGCACGCCGCGCTGGCGTGCCTGGGCGACGACGGTGGCCGCATCCGGCGCGCCCGGCGCCAGCTCGAAGACGACGATGTTGGTCTGCACCGTCGTGAGGTCGAGGCGCACCGCGGGGCTGGCGGCGAGCGTCTCGGCGAGCGCGCGGGCATGGCGGTGGTCGTCGGCCAGCCGCCCGCGGTGCTGCGCGATGCCGTGCAGCGCGGCGGCGGCGTAGTGCCCGGTCTGGCGCATCGCGCCGCCGAACATGCGGCGCTGGCGGTCGGCCCGCACGATCAGCGCCGTTGACCCGGCGAGCATCGACCCGCCCGGCGCGCCGAGGCCCTTCGAGAACGCGACCGCGACGAGGTCGAACGGCGCCGCGAGCTCGGCCTCGCTGCGGCCGCTCGCGACGGCTGCGTTCCACAGCCGCGCGCCGTCGAGGAAACACGCCAGGCCACGTTCGCGCGCGAATGCGCAGATCGCGCGCACCTCGTCCTGCGGTACGACGACACCGCCGGCGCGGTTGTGCGTGTTCTCGATCTGCACCAGCGTCGTCGGTGGAAACACCGGCAGCCCCGACGGCTTGATCGCCGCGGCGAGTTCGTCGGGCGTGAAGCGGCCGCCGCGGCCCACCTCGACCAGCTGCACGCCGGCGTTGGCCGCCGCGCCGCCGGTCTCGTGCCAGCCGGCGTGGCTCTCGCGGCTCGTGATCACCTCGTCCCCCGGACGCGTCAGCACGCGCAGCGCGACCTGGTTGGCCATCGTGCCGGACGGCAGCCACAGCGCGGCTTCCTTGCCGAGCAGCGCGGCGACCTCGGCCTGCAGGCGGCTCGTCGTCGGGTCTTCGCCGTACTGGTCGTCGCCGACCTCGGCGGCCGCCATCGCGGCGCGCATCGCCGGCGTCGGCCGCGTGACGGTGTCCGAGCGCAGGTCGATCGGGGTGCCGGGAGCGGGCATCGTGGCGGCCGGCGCGGCTATTTCAGCGACTCGACGAGGTCGACGTATTCCTGCATCGCCTTCGCCCCGTCCTTGCCGGTCTGACCAGCCCAGGCGTCGTACTTCGCGCGCCCCACCATGTCGCTGAAGCCGGGGCGCTTGCCCTCGGCGTCGCCCGCGGTCGCCTGCTTGTACAGCGCGTACATCTGCAGCAGCGTGGCGTTGTCGGGCTTGTCGGGCAGTTGTTTGCTGTCGCTGACGGCTTGCTCGAAGGCGGTTTTCAGGTCGGCCATGCGGAACTCCGGTGAGGGTGGTGCCTGCGTGTAACTCGGCATTGACGCTGCCCATGTTACCCAGCATCGTGCCGCCGACCCCTCCCCAGCCCCGTCGCCCGGAGCCCCTGTCGCATGAGCGCCCTTGACGTCGAACGCATGTCGCGTGTGGACACCGCCTGGCTGCG
>JBDTUO010000133.1:0-7199 GCA_040007675.1 Rubrivivax sp. | reverse complement strand
GTCTACATGATCGACCGCTACGTCGTCGGCGGTTTTTACCGCGTGCACGCCGAACGCGGCGTCGACGAGAACCTCAACTCTCCCGGCGCGGGTTTCGTGCCGCTCGCCTTCGACGAAAGCAACCACCTGCCGCGGCCGGGCGAAAAACCCGGCGCGAGCGCCCCGAACCGCTTCTACATGTACGGCGTGATCGGGCGCCTGGCGATGTTGGCGGCGGCCTACGAACTCGAAGCCACCGACCCCAACGCCGAGGTCTACGAATAGGCCACGCGTAGCGAGCCCCACGGGCGCGCCCGGGCCGTGCACGCGGCAACGCGCAGAATCGCCCGCGACTCCCTGGCGGCATCGGGCGCCGTCCCACCTTGACCCCCTCCACCGCGTCCCCTTCGAAGTCGGCCCTGCCGGCGCTGACCCTCGCCGCGCTCGGCGTGGTCTACGGCGACATCGGCACCAGCCCGCTGTACGCGCTGAAGGAGGTGTTCCACGCCGGCCACGTCAGCATGTCGGAGGCCAACGTGCTCGGTGTGCTGTCGCTGATCTTCTGGACGATGACCGTCATCGTCTCGCTGAAGTACGTGCTGCTGATCCTGCGCGCCGACAACAACGGCGAAGGCGGGCTGATCGCGATGCTGGCGCTGGCGACGACCGCGGTGGCGTCCAAGCCGCGGCTGCGCAATGCACTGCTCGCCGTCGGCATGTTCGGCACGGCGGTGTTCTACGGCGACGGCGTCATCACGCCGGCGATCTCGGTGCTGTCGGCGGTCGAGGGGCTGGAGGTCGCCGCCCCCGGGCTGCACGACCTGGTGCTGCCGATCACGATCGGCGTGCTGACGCTGCTGTTCGCGGTGCAGCGCTTCGGCACGGGAGGCATCGGGCGTGCGTTCGGGCCGATCACGCTGGTCTGGTTCGCCGCGCTGATCGCGCTCGGCCTGCCCCACGTGATCGCACGGCCCGAGGTGCTGGTGGCGCTGAACCCGCTGCAGGCGCTGGCCTTCGTGCGCGCGCAGCCGCTGGTCGCGTTCATCGCGCTCGGCGCGATCGTGCTCGTCGTCACCGGCGGTGAGGCGCTCTACGCCGATCTCGGCCACTTCGGCAAGAAGCCGATCCGCATCGCGTGGTACAGCCTCGTGATGCCGGCGCTGGTGATCAACTACTTCGGTCAGGGCGCATTGCTGCTCGGCCGGCCGGAGGCGGTCGAAAACCCGTTCTACCTGATGGCGCCCGAATGGGCTCGCCTGCCGCTCGTGTTCCTGGCGACGATGGCGACCGTGATCGCATCGCAGGCGCTCATCACGGCGGCGTTCTCGGTCACCAAGCAGGCGATCCAGCTCGGCCTGCTGCCGCGCATGCGCGTGCTGCACACCTCCGTGCGCGACGTCGGCCAGATCTACGTGCCCTTCGTCAACTGGAGCCTGTTCGCGCTCATCGTGCTGGCGGTGGCGCTGTTCAAGTCGTCGTCGGCGTTGGCCGGTGCCTACGGCATCGCGGTCACGCTGGACATGACGATCACCACGGTGATGACCTTCTTCGTCATTCGCTACGGCTGGAAGTACCCGCTGCCACTGTGCCTCGCCGCGACCGGCGCCTTCTTCGTCGTCGACCTGATGTTCTTCGCATCGAACGCGCTCAAGCTGCTGGCCGGGGGCTGGTTCCCGCTCGTCATCGGCGGCGCGATGTTCATGCTGATGATGACGTGGGTGCGCGGGCGGCGCCTGATGAGCGACCGGCTGCGCGACGACGCGATCGACCTCACCAGTTTCCTGGAGGCGATCTTCGTCAGCCCGCCGCAGCGCGTGCCGGGCACGGCCGTCTTCCTGTCCGCCGAGCCGGGCCTGACGCCGAACGCGCTGATGCACAACCTCAAGCACAACAAGGTGCTGCACGAGTACAACCTGTTCGTCAGCGTGCGCCACCACGAGGTGCCGTGGATCGGCTTCGATCGGCGCGTCGAGCTCGAATTCCTCGGCCACGACTGCTGGCAGGTCGCGCTGAACTACGGGTTCAAGAACGAACCCGACGTGCCGGCTGCGCTGCGCCTGCTGACGTCGCGCGGCGTGCCGCTCGACGAGATGGACACCAGCTACTTCCTGTCGCGCGACACGGTCGTGCCGTCGCTCGGTGCCGGCATGGCGCTGTGGCGAGAGAAGTTGTTCGCGGGCATGCACCGCAACGCCGCCGCCGCCGCCGACTTCCTGTCGCTGCCGGCCAACCGCGTCGTCGAGCTCGGCACCAAGCTGCAGTTCTAGCCGGCGCCAGAGAAGCGGCCGCCAACGGCGCCCCCGGCGCGTGCGACACTTCGGCGGCCGTTCTGGACTGCACTGCCTGATGCCGATGGACCTGCTCTTCGTCGCTGACCCGCTCGAGTCGTTCAAGCCGGTCAAGGACTCCAGCGTCGCGATGATGCGCGAGGCCGTGGCAAGGGGTCACCACCTGCTCGCCTGCGAACCGCGCGACCTGCGCTGGCAGCGCGGTAAGCCGGTCGAGGCCCGCGTGCGCCGGATCACGCTGACCGGCCGCACCGATGCCGACTGGTTCCGCGCCGCCGCCGACGCGCCCGCCGCGTCGGCCACCGGCTACCTTGCGCTGCGCGACGTCGGCGCGGTGCTGATGCGCAAGGACCCGCCCTTCGACGCCGAGTACCTCTACGCGACGCACCTGCTGGAGCAGGCGGCGCGTGATGGCGCGCGCGTCTTCAACGCGCCGCGCGCGCTGCGCGAACACCCGGAGAAGCTCGCGATCCTGGAGTTCCCGCAGTTCATCGGCGAGACGCTGGTCACGCGCAGCGCGGCGGATGTGCGCGCCTTTCACGCCGCGCAGCGCGACATCATCCTCAAGCCGCTCGACGGCATGGGCGGCATGGGCATCTTCCGCGTCGGCCCCGACGGCCTGAACCTCGGCAGCATCATCGAGACGCTGAACCGCGATGGCGCGCAGACCATGATGGTGCAGCGCTACCTGCCGGAGATCGTGCACGGCGACAAGCGCATCCTGGTGATCGGCGGCGTGCCGGTGCCGTATTCGCTGGCGCGCATCCCGCAGGGCAGCGAGATCCGCGGCAACCTCGCCGTCGGCGGCAAGGGCGTCGCACAGGAACTTTCGGCGCGCGACCGTGAGATCGCCGAGGCGCTCGGCCCGCTGCTGGCGGCGCGCGGGCTGCTGCTGGTCGGGCTGGACGTGATCGGCGAGTGCCTGACCGAGATCAACGTCACGAGCCCGACCTGCTTCCAGGAAATCGAGCAGCAGACCGGTTTCCCGGTCGCGGCGACCTTCATCGACGCGCTGGAGGCGCAGTTGCGATGAGCCGGCCGGCGGCGGCGGTCTCACTGCGGCCGGTGACGCGGCACAACCTCGACGCGGTGTGCGCGCTCGACGCCGGTGACGGCGGGCGCCAGGTGGCGTCGAACCAGCGCTCGCTGGCGCAGGCGGCGGTGCATGGCGAAGCCTGGCCGCGCGCGATCTATGCCGGCGAGGCCGCGGTCGGTTTCCTGATGCTGTACGACCCGTCGCTGTTGCCGGACCCCGAGGACCCCGACTTCGCGCTCTGGCGGATGATGATCGACCACCGGCAGCAGGGCCGCGGCTACGGCCTGGCGGCGCTGCAGCAGCTGTTCGAGCACCTGCGCACCCGGCCGCACCGCGGCGAGTTGCTGGCGTCCATCGTCGAGCCGGCGCCGCAGCTGGTCACGTTCTACGGCCACGCCGGTTTTGTCCTCACCGATCGCCGGGTCGACGGCGAGCGGGTACTGCAGCGCTCGCTGCCGCCGCCGGACCGGCTGGGCTGATTCTTCCGCGGCGGACAATCGCCGCATGCCCCTGCTGACGCTCACCGACGCCCACCTCGCCTACGGCCACGTGCCCCTGCTCGACGGTGCGGCACTCGCGCTCGACGCCGGCGAGCGCGTGGCGCTGATCGGCCGCAACGGCAGCGGCAAGTCTTCGCTGCTGAAGATCCTTGCCGGGCTGGAGCGCCCCGACGACGGCCAGCTCCAGGTGCAGGGCGGCTTGCGCCGCGTCTATGTCGCCCAGGAACCGGTGTTCGCGCCCGGCGCGACGGTGTTCGACGCGGTGGCCGACGGCGTCTCGGAAGCGCGTGCGCTGCGTGCCCGCTATGAGGCGCACGCGCACGCGCACGGCGGCCCGTCCGGTGTCGCGACGGGGGGCGACGACCTCGACGCGCTGCAGACGCGGCTGGAGGCGCTCGATGGCTGGACCTGGGAACGCCGCGTCGACGAGGCGCTGCAGCGCCTTCAGCTCGACGGCACGCTCGCGATCGGCGCGCTGTCCGGCGGGCAGCGCAAGCGCGTCGCGCTGGCGCAGGCGCTGGTCGCGGCACCCGACGTGCTGCTGCTCGACGAGCCGACGAACCACCTCGACCTCGACGCCATCGAGTGGCTGCAGGCGCTGCTGGTCGAGCGCGCCGGCGCGCAGGTGATCGTGTCGCACGACCGCGCCTTCATCGACGCCGTCGCCACGCGCATCGTCGAGCTCGACCGCGGGCTGCTGCGCAGCTACCCGGGCGGATTCGCGGCGTTCGAGGGGGCGCGCGAGCGCGAGCTGGAGGCCGAGGGCCTGGCCGCCGCACGCGCCGACAAGCTGCTGGCGGCCGAGGAGGTCTGGGTGCGCAAGGGCGTCGAGGCGCGGCGCACGCGCAGCGTCGGCCGTGTGCAGCGCCTGCAGCAGCTGCGCGCGCAGCGCATCGCGCGCCGCGAACAGCTCGGGCAGGTGCGGCTCGAGCTCGATGCCGGCGTGCCGCCAGGCCGCATCGTCGCCGAGCTGAAGGACGTCAGCCTGCGGCTCGGCGGCCGCACGCTGATCGAACGCTTCTCCGCCACCTTGCTGCGCGGCGACAAGGTCGGCCTGATCGGGCCGAACGGCTGCGGCAAGACCTCGCTGCTGAAGCTGATCCTCGGCGAACTCGAACCGAGCGCGGGCACGGTGCGGCGCGGCACGCGGCTGCAGATCGCGTACTTCGACCAGCTGCGGGTCGGCCTCGACCCCGACGCGACGCTGGCCGACACGATCAGCCCCGGCAGCGAGTGGATCGAGATCGGCGGGTCAAAAAAACACGTGATGAGCTACCTCGGCGACTTCCTGTTCGCACCGGCGCGCGCGCACGCGCCGGTGCGCACGCTGTCCGGCGGGGAACGCAACCGGGTGCTGCTGGCGCGGCTGTTCGCGCTGCCGGCCAACGTGCTCGTGCTCGACGAGCCGACCAACGACCTCGACATCGAGACGCTGGAGCTGCTGGAGTCGCTGCTGCAGGACTACGCCGGCACGGTGTTCCTGGTCAGCCACGACCGGCGCTTCCTCGACAGCGTCGTCACCAGCACGATCGCGTGGGAGGGCGATCCGGCGTTCGGTGGCCACCCGGGGCTGTGGCGCGAATACGAGGGCGGCGTCGAGGAGTGGCGCCGGCAGCGTGAACGCGCCCGCATCGCGATCCCGGCGCCTTCGGCCCCGCCCGCCGTATCCACCGCAGCGGCCGACGCCGAGGCGCCGGGCGTGGAAGGCGCCGCGGGGGCGCCCGCCCCGCGCACCAAGCTCAGCTACAAGGAGCGGCGTGAGCTGGACGCGCTGCCGGCCCGCATCGAGGCGCTGGAGACCGAGCAGCGGGCGATCGGCGAGGCACTGTCGGACCCGGCGCTGTACACGCGTGACGCGCCGCGTGCCGCCGCGCTGCACACGCGGGCGGCACAGATCGACGATGAACTGACGGCGTGCCTGGAGCGCTGGGAGGCGCTGGAACAGCGCTGAACGCGCGGTCGTTCAGCCGCCGCCGATGTCGAAGCCGCGCCGGCTGACGTCGTGGGTCGCCGCCGGGTGGGTGCGGCTGACGATCAGCGCGGCCTGCAGGTACAGGCCGTTGAGCAGCCGGCTCGCACGGTCGCGGCTGAAGCCGGGCCACAGCGAGATCTCGCGCAGCGACGCGCTGTCACGCTGCAGTCGGCTCACTGCGGCGGCGACGCTGCCACGCAGGCCGAGCGCACGCAGATCGGCCGCCGGCGTCACGCGGTACGCGGCGACACCGGCGAGCTCCGGCAGCAGCGTGCTGCGCGCGCCGCGCAGCGCCAGCTCCCACGCGAAGACGCCCAGCGGCGCGACCTGCGCGGCGTCGACCGCCAGGCCGCCGTGGGCGGCCCCGGGCGGGCGCAGCACTGCGGGCTCGACATGCAGCACGACGAGCGACGCGAGCCGTGCGCCGAGCAACTCCTTCGGCGGCAACGTGCAGTGCACGAGCTGCACCTCCGGGAAGATGGTCAGCGGCAGCACGTGGGCGTCGAGGCTGACATGCACCAGCAGCGCGCGGTGGTGGCGGCGGCTGGCGGCCAGCACCTCGAGCAGTTCGCTGACGCCGCCGCCCTGCTCGAAGCGCAACAGGTCCTGGCGCAGCGACGGCGAGAGCGTCGACAGCCAGGGGCTGCCCTCGGCCGGCGGCGGCGCGGCCGAAGGTGTCTCGTCGAGCGACTGCAGGAAGCCGCTCAGGCGCATCAACTCGCTGGCATCGGGTGGCAGCGTCGTCTGGAACATCCGGCTCACTCCCGTCGCCCATGGTAAGGGCGAAGCGCGCGGCGCGGGCAGGCGATCTGCATCGTCTCGGCGCCTGTCAGGCGGTGCCATCCGGCCGCCGTGCTGCACCCGTCGCAGCCGTCGCAGCTGTCGCAGCGCTTTCACACGGACGATCGGTCTGTCCGCGCAGCGCGGCCCAGAACCCCACGA
This sequence comes from Rubrivivax sp., assembly GCA_040007675.1. Lineage (GTDB taxonomy): Bacteria > Pseudomonadota > Gammaproteobacteria > Burkholderiales > Burkholderiaceae_C > Rubrivivax. Next base: position 482 of record JBDTUO010000133.1, on the reverse strand, counting down.
GTCCGAGTGCCTGCAGGCGCTCGGCACCGCCCGCCAGCGGCCCGGTCGGGCGGGGGGCGCCGGCGGCGCCGTGTGTGTCGTCAAAGGAGGGCATACCGTTCGCGCCGCTGTGGCCGCAAAGTGTATCGACCCTGTACTGGTGGGCTCGCCTACAGTGCAGGCATGCCGCCCGTCTCGCGCGCCAGCGCAACCGCTCCCGCAAGCACGCTGCCGGGGTCCGCGTCCGCGCGTTGGACCGCGCCCGCGCTGCGCAGCGTGGCGCTGGGGCTGCTCGGCGTGGCGATCTTCGCGCTGACGCTGCCGATGACGCGCCTCGCCGTCGGCCCGGTGGAGGCGCCGCAGCTGCCGCCGGCCTTCGTCACCGCGGGCCGTGCCGCGGTCGCGGGGCTGCTGAGCGCGCTGGTGCTGCTCGGCGGGCGGGCGTCGGCGCCGCCGCGCGCGGTCTGGCGGGCGCTCGCTGTCAGCGCGCTCGGCACGGTGCT
>JBDTUO010000132.1:0-7230 GCA_040007675.1 Rubrivivax sp. | reverse complement strand
CCTACTACGAGCTCGGCTGGGGCGGCTGGTGGTTCTGGGATCCGGTCGAGAACGCGAGCTTCATGCCCTGGCTGGCCGGCACCGCGCTGATCCACTCGCTCGCGGTGACGGAGAAGCGCGGCGGGTTCCGCATGTGGACCGTGCTGCTGGCGATCGTCGCGTTCTCGCTGTCGCTGCTCGGCACCTTCCTCGTGCGCTCGGGCGTGCTGTCGTCGGTGCACGCCTTCGCCACCGACCCGGCGCGCGGCATCTTCATTCTCGGCTTCCTCAGCGTCGTCGTCGGCGGCTCGCTCGCGCTGTTCGCGTGGCGCGGGCCGTCGGTCGGTGTCGGCGGCCTGTTCGAGCCGGTCTCGCGCGAGGCCGCCCTGCTGGCCAACAACGTGCTGCTGATGGTGGCCTGCGCGGCGGTCCTGCTCGGTACGCTGTACCCGCTGGTGGTGGACGCGCTCGGGCTGGGCAAGATCTCGGTCGGGCCGGCGTACTTCAACGCCGTCTTCGTGCCGCTGATGGCGCCGGCGATGTTCCTGATTGCCGTCGGGCCGCTCGCGCGCTGGAAGCAGGCGTCGTTGGGCGAGCTCGCGCTGAAGCTGCGCTGGCTGGGGCTCGGCTGCCTGCTGCTGGCGCTGGCGCTGCCGGCCGTGCTCGGGCGTTTCTCGCCGATGGTCGCGTTCGGCCTGTTCCTTGCGCTGTGGGTGGCCGGCAGCACGCTGCTGACGCTGCTCGGACGGGTGCGCGGGCAGCCGCGCTCCCTCTGGGGCGCGCGGTTGCGGGCGATGACCGGCAGCTGGTACGGCATGCTGCTGGCGCACCTGGGTGTCGCGGTCTTCATCGTCGGCGTCACGCTGGTGGGCGGCTACGAGTCCGAGCAGGACTTGCGCATGGACATCGGCAGCACCGCGCACGCGGGCGGCTACGACTTCACGCTCGTCGGCCTGCGGGACGTGCAGGGCCCGAACTACAGCGCGGTGCAGGCGACGATGACGGTTTCGCGCAATGGCCGCGTCGTGCGCACGCTGTACCCGGAGAAGCGCCTGTACACGGTCACGCGCACGCCGATGAGCGAAGTGGCGATCGAGCGTGGCGTCACGCGCGACCTGTACGTCTCGATGGGCGAGCCGCTGGACGACGGGCGCGCGTGGAGCGTGCGGCTGTACGTCAAGCCCTTCGTCAACTGGATCTGGGGCGGCTGCGTGCTGATGGCGCTCGGCGGGCTGCTCGCCGTCGCCGACCGGCGCTACCGGCTCGCGTCGCGCCGCCACGCCGGCGCCGGGCTTGCCGGCGACACGATCGGCGCCAGCGCCGCATGAAGCGCTTCCTGATCCCGCTGGCGCTGTTCGTGGTGCTGGCCGGTTTCCTGCTGGTCGGCCTGCGCCTGAACCCGCGTGAGGTGCCGTCGCCGCTGATCGACAAGCCCGCACCGGCGTTTTCGCTGCCGCGCCTGGACGAGCCGGGCTCGCGCGTCAGCCTGGCCGACCTGAAGGGCCAGGTGGTGGTGATGAACGTGTTCGCGTCGTGGTGCGTGCCGTGCCTGGCCGAACACCCGATGGTCAGCGAGCTGGCGCGCAGCACGAAGGCGCGCGTCGTCGCGCTGAACTACAAGGACAAGCCGGAAGACGCCACCCGCTGGCTGGCGCGCCATGGCAACCCGTACGCGCTGGTGCTCGCCGACCGCGACGGCCAGGTCGGTATCGACTACGGCGTCTACGGCGTGCCGGAGACCTTCGTCATCGACACCGCCGGCGTCATCCGCTACAAGCAGATCGGGCCGATCACGCCGGATGCGCTGCGCAACGAGCTGCTGCCGCTGCTGCGGCGGCTCGGCATGTGATTTCGCGGCGCACGAACGGCGCTGCACGGCGTGCGCTCGGCGCCGCCGGCTGTGCTCTGTCGTTGCTGCTGAACACGACCGCCGTCGGTGCCGAGGAACCTGCGCCGACGCCGGGCGCCGTGCCGCAGTCCCGCCCACTCGCCGCTGACCCGGCGCTCGAGGCCGAGGTGATGCGCATCGCGGCCGACCTGCGCTGCCTGGTGTGCCAGAACGAGACGATCGCGGCGTCGCATGCCGACCTCGCGGTCGACCTGCGCCAGCAGGTTCGCGTCCAGCTGCAGGCCGGGCGCAGCGAGGCGCAGATCAAGGACTACATGGTCCAGCGCTACGGTGACTTCGTGCTCTACCGGCCGCCGGTCAAACCGCTGACATGGCTGCTCTGGCTCGGCCCGTTCGTGCTGCTGGCGGGCATGCTGGTCTGGTATGTGCGCCTGCTGCGGCGACGCGCGGCCAGCGCGCCGCCGCCGCTCAGCGCCGCTGAACACGCGCAGGCACAGGCGCTGCTGGTCGGTCCCGGTGTCGGAACCGACGACGCGGCCAGGGTCGGCGCCGCGGAGCGGCCGCTATGACACTGCTGTTCATCGCCGCCGCCGCGTTGCTGGTGCTGCTCGTGCTCGCGGCGCTGCTGCCGCCGCTGTGGCAGCGCGGCGCTGCACCGGCGCGCGCGGACGAGTCGGCCGGCAGCAACCTGCGCATCCTGCGCGAGCAGCTCGCCGAGCTCGACGCCGAACGTGCCGCCGGCACGCTGAACCCGGAGCAGCATGCGCGCGCGCGGGTCGAGCTCGAGCGGCGTGTGCTCGACGAAGCCCAGGCGCGGCCCGAGGCGCGCCTGGCAGTCCGCAGCGGGCGGGCTGGCGCGGTGATGCTGGCGCTGGCACTGCCGGTGCTGGCAGTCGGCCTCTACGCGCAGCTCGGCAACCGCGCAGCGCTCGCTCCGCTGGCGGCGCAGGCGCCCGCAGTGCCGCCGAGCGCAGGCGACGTCGATGCCATGGTCGAGCGCCTCGCCCAGCGCATGCGCGAGCGGCCTGACGACGCCGAAGGCTGGTTGATGCTCGGCCGCAGCTACGCGGTGATGGGACGCTTCGAGCCCGCGCGCGACGCCTACGCGCAGGCCCTGAAGCGGCTCCCCGACGACGCCGCACTGCTGGCCGACTACGCCGACGTGCTCGCGATGACGCTGGAGGGACGCGTCGCCGGCGAACCCGAGCGCCTCGTGCTGCGAGCGCTGCAGCTCGACCCCGACAACCTGAAGGCGCTCGCGCTCGCCGGCACCGCGGCGCTGGAGCGCGGCGATGCCGCCGCCGCGGTGCCGCTGTGGGAACACGCGCGCCGCGTGGCGCCGCCCGACAGCCCGATCGCCGCCGGTCTCGACGAGAGCGTGCGCGAGGCGCGCGCGGCGGCGGGCCTCGCGCAGTCGTCCGCGGCCGGCGCTTCGGCGGCGTCTGCCAACGCCCCGGTAACTGCCGCCGCCGCAACGCCGGCTGCGCGCGGGGCGAGTGCGCTGACGGTGCAGGTGACGCTCGCACCCGCGCTCGCGGCGACCGTGCAGCCCGACGACACGCTGTACGTGTTCGCCCGCGCCGTCGACGGCCCGCGCATTCCGCTGGCAATTGCGCGCCGGCGCGCGTCCGAGCTGCCGCTGACCTTGACGCTCGACGACGCGATGGCGATGTCGCCGCAGCTGCGCCTGTCGGCCTTCGACCGGGTGGTCGTCGGCGCGCGGCTGTCGCGATCGGGCCAGGCACTGCCGCAGCCGGGTGACCTCGAGGGCGAGGCGCCGCCGCGGTCGACCGCCGCCGGCGAACCTCCGGTGACCGTCGCGGTGGAGATCTCCCGCGTGCGCCGCTGAACTGGCGATGCCGGCAGCGCGCGCGTTCGACCTCGTGCTGTTCGACCTCGACGGCACGCTGGTCGACACCGCAGCCGAGATCACCGATGCCGTCAATGAAGCGCTGCGCGAAGTGGGTCTCGCCGCCGTCGACGCAGGCTTCGTCACGCGCAGGATCGGCCACGGCGGCGCCGCGCTGCTGCGCGGCGCCCTGGCTGCACGGGGCGGCGCGCCCGCCGGCACGCCCGAACACACGCGCCAGCTCGCTGCGCTGCTGACCACCTTCGAGCAGGTGAGCGCAGCGCGCTGCGGCGTGCGCAGCCGCCCGTACCCGGAGGCCGCGCGGACGCTGGACGCGTTGCGCGCGGCCGGTGTGTCACTGGCGCTGGTGACGAACAAGGAGCAGCGGGCGACCCTGCGCCTGCTGCGCGCGCACGCGCTCGCGGATCGTTTCGATCGAGTCATCTGCGGAGACACGTTCGTGACGCGCAAGCCCGATCCGGCCGGAGTGCTCGACTGCCTGCGCCAGTTCGGTGTCGAGCCGACGCGGGCGCTGTTCATCGGCGATTCGGCGATCGACGCCGAGACCGCCCGCGCCGCCGGCATCGCGGTCTGGCTGCTGCCGCACGGCTACAACGGTGGCCGACCGGTCGAGCAGGCCGCCCCCGACCGCGTGCTGCCCGACCTCGCAGCGGTGCGGGCCGCGCTGCTGCCGCTGGACGCTTGAGCGGCGCATCGGCGCGCGATTCGCCCCGCCGCGCACGAGGGGGTCCGATTCAGCGGACAATAGAGGCCCCGCCCCATGCAACCGTCGCCCGACGCCCCCTACCCGCACCCATGGCCCAACGACGCAGCAGCAGCACCACCCCCACCGCCTCCGCCGAATCGGCGGCGCCCAAGCTCCGCCAGACGCAGGCGGAGTACACCGCCGCGCGGCCGAACGCCGAGCCCGGCGTCAAGCCGATGATGTCGAGCTCCAAGATGTACGTGTGCATCAAGTGCCACGCCAACTTCAAGACCGGCGAAGGCAAGCCCGACCCGCGGCTGCGCGGTCTGGGCCGTTGCAACAACTGCCTCGGCGTCGCCGCGACCGCACCCGGCTGAGCCCTCCCCGGCCGTTCGGGCTGTTCCGGCCCCGCGGGCCGCTGCGCGCTCTGCGCCCGCTGCGCCCGCCGGCCGCAGGCCCGGAGTGCCTCGCGTCATGACGCTCGGCGTGATTCGCCGCTGCCTGGTCGGCACGCTGCTCGCGCTGCTCGCATTGCGCGGCGTCGCCGCCGGCGCGGCCGACCCGTTGATCGTGGGCTCCAAGCGCTTCACGGAGTCGTACATCCTGGGCGAGATCGTGCGCCAGACGCTGGTCGACGCCAGGGTGCCGGCGCAGCACAAGGCAGGCCTCGGCAACACCGGCATCCTCGAGCAGGCGCTGGCAAGCGGCGCGGTCGACGTCTACCCCGAGTACACCGGCACCATCGTGCGCGAGTTGCTGCGGCGGGAGGACGGTGACCCGACGCTGGAGCAGCTCAACGCGTGGCTCGCGCCGCGCGGCCTGAAGGTTGCGGTGCCGCTCGGCTTCAACAATACCTACGCGATCGCGATGTCGCAGGCGAAGGCGACTGCCCTCGGCATCACCACGATCTCCGACCTCGCGCGCCACCCGGCGCTGCGACCCGGGCTGTCGCACGAGTTCCTGGCGCGGGCGGACGGCTGGCCCGCACTGCAGCGCGCCTACGGGCTGCCGCAGGCGCCGGGCGCGGGGCTGGACCACGGCCTGGCGTACGAGGCGGTGGCGTCCGGCCAGGTCGACCTGATCGATGTCTATTCGACCGACGCCAAGATCGGCCGCGGCAAGCTGCGTGTGCTGCACGACGATCGCAAGTTCTTTCCGCAGTACGACGCCGTGCTGCTGATGCGCGCGAGTGTCGATGCGCGACCGCTGGAAGCCCTCGCCGGCCGCATCGACGAGGCGACGATGATCGCGCTCAACGCCGAGGTCGAGCTCGACGGGCGCAGCTTCGCCGAGGCGGCGACGGGTTTCCTCGCCGGCCGCGCCCGGTCGTCCGCCGCCACGCGACCGACGCTGTGGCAGCGCCTGTGGGCGCCCGACCTGCCGCGGCTGGCCGCGCAGCACCTGATGCTGGTGTTCGGTTCGCTCGCGCTGGCGATCGTGGTCGCCGTGCCGGCAGGTGTCGCCGCCTGGCGCCATCCCAGGATCGCAGGCCTGCTGCTCGGCGCCGCCGGCGTGCTGCAGACCGTGCCCTCGCTCGCGTTGCTCGCCTTCCTGATCGCCACCCTCGGCCGCATCGGCTTCGTGCCGGCGATGCTGGCGCTGTTCGTCTACGCGCTGCTGCCGATCGTGCGCAACACGCATGCCGGCCTGGCCGGCGTGCCGGTCGGCCTGCCGCTCGCGGGCCGCGCGCTCGGGCTGACGGAGGGGCAGGTGCTGCGCACGGTCGAGCTGCCGCTGGCGCTGCCGGTACTGTGGGCCGGCGTCAAGACCGCCGCGGTGATCAACGTCGGCACAGCGACGGTGGCCGCGTTCATCGGCGCCGGTGGCTTCGGCGAGCGCATCGTCGCCGGCCTCGCGGTCAACGATACCGACGCGATGCTCGCCGGCGCGCTGCCGGCGACCGCGCTGGCGATCGGCCTGCAGCTCGCCTTCGACGCCATCGAACGCAGCTGGCGGCGTCGGCACGGCGTAGCCGACGGCGGCGCCGCTGCGCCCGCTCCACGCTCTCGTCCCGCAGGATGACGCGTCCCTCCGTCGGCGCGTCGGCCGGGGGCGACGAACGCCCATCTCCACGCCGCAGCGCTCGCCCGTGCCATTCGAAACAGCGCGCCGGTGCTGGCGCTTGTTCGGCATGCTCGCGATCGCGCTGACCGTGTTCGTGCTGCGGCAGACGAGCAGCGATCCGCACTGGCCGAGCACCGAGAAGTACATCCGCTGTGCCTTCTGGGGCACCAATGTCGGGCTGGCACCGAGGGTCGCGCTGAGCCTGTTCCCGGGCGGGCTGCTGCAGATCTGGGATGTTCTCGAAACCGGCGACTGGCACGCCCGCAGCCTCGGGTACATCAGCAGCGACCGTTCGCACCTGATCGAATGGCTGCGCATGCCCGGCGATGTGATCTTCATCGTCTTCGGTGCGGTGCCGTTGGTGATGGCGCCGATCAAGGGCTATGTGGGCGTGCCCGCCCAGGCACGCGATGCGCCGCCGGTTGGCGCAGCCGGCAGGGAACCTCGACTCACCGAATCTGTCTGACCGATCTGGCTGCTGCGTCGGCAGCGGCCCGCCCCACCCACCGACGACCAGCACCATGACGATTCCCCATTCGGATGCGGTGGTCTTCTACGTTGCCAGCGGCGACCTGGCCTGCGTGCACAAGCAGCACAGCCTTGCCGCGATGCAGCAACGCTACCCGGCCGCGCACTACGTGATGGTGGACGACAAGCCGCAGCTGCTGGCCGAGATGAAGCAGTCGCTCGGCAAGCGGCTCACCACGGTGTTCGTGCGCCAGGGCCATTACGCCGCCGTGCCGCTCGCAGGCATCGCCCCGCCGCCCGATCTCGACATCGCGC
>JBDTUO010000131.1:0-7230 GCA_040007675.1 Rubrivivax sp. | reverse complement strand
GCTCTACCTCGTCGCCGGCGGTGCCGAAGGACAGGTGCTGCGGCTCGAGCCCTGAAGCACGGGGTCCTCGACCACGCGTGGATCACCTACCCGTCGCGCCGCGCGCGCGACCGCATCAACGCGAAGGTCATGGCCGACCCGCGGCTGGCGGCGATGAGGGATCCCAACGCTCTGCCATTCGACGGCAAACGCATGTTCTGGGGCGGGTTCAAGACCCTCGTGGCGCTGTAGACGCCGGCGGCGCAGGCCGCCGCAGCCCGAGCGTGACCACCGCGCCGACCACCAGCGCCGCGCCGAGCAATTGCGTCGGCGCGATGCGCTGGCCGAGGATCGCCCAGGCCATCGCGAGCGCCCAGACCGGTTCGACGTTGAGGATCGGCGAGTTGCCGACGACGCCGAGCCGCGGCAACACCGTGAACAGGATCGTGATCGCGGTGCCGTACAGCGCGCTGAGCGCCAGCAGCCCCCACCAGCCGGCGGCCGCGTCGGGCCAGCGCAGCCCGGGCAGCAGCCCGCTCGCTTCGCCGAGCCCGGCGCCGATCAACGCGAGCGTGCCGACCATCGCCATCGTCAGCATCGTCCGCACGCGGCCGTCGACTGCCGCGACCGCGTGCTGCGTGAGCGCCAGCACGACGCCGACGGCCGCGGCCGCGGCCAGCGCCAGCGCCACGCCGCCGCCGATGCGCGACCAGTGCGCCCCGGCGCCGAGCCCCCCGGCCGCGCCGGACACGTCGAGCGCGAGCGCCAGTCCGGTCAGGATCACCGGCATCGCGAGCAGCACGCGCCGCTGCGGGCGGGCGCCGTAGACCACTCGGGCCGCGAGCGCCGTCCACAGCGGAAAGGTGTTGAACACCAGCAGCGCGAGCGCCACCGGCAGCCGCGCGACGGCCGCGTACAGGCACAGGCTCTGCAGCGTGACGAGCGCGCCGATCAGCGGCATCACGCGCCGCTGCCGGCCGTCGAGCCGCAGCGGCACACGCTGCAGCCAGATCAGCGCCGCGACGGCGGCCGCGGTGGCGAGGCTGCGCACCGCGACCGCGGTGACGACGTTGGCGCCGTGGTCGAAGGCGATGCGCGCGGCGACGTGGTTGGCGCCGAACATGAACGCCACCAGCAGCAGCGTGGCGAAGGCGCGTGGCGACAGCGCGGCGGTGGGCGCGGGCATCGGGACGGCGCGTCAGACGCCGAGGTAGCCGACGAGCGCCGGGTCCTCGCGCACCGCCGCCGCGTCGCCGGCGAGCACGGCGCGCCCCTTCTGCAGCACGAGCGCCCGATCGGCACGCGCCAGCACGCGGCGCCAGTCACGGTCGACGATCAGCGTCGCGATGCCGGCGGCGCGGATCTCGCCGACCACGCGCCAGATCTCGGCCACGATCAGCGGCGCCAGGCCTTCGGTCGCCTCGTCGAGGATGATCAGCTCCGGGTGCGTCATCAGCGCGCGCCCGATCGACAGCATCTGCTGCTCGCCGCCCGAGAGCTGGCCACCGAGGTGGCCGATGCGCTCCTGCAGGCGCGGGAAGGTCTGCAGCACGCGCTCGAGCGGCCAGTCGTTGCGGCCCCCATGTTCGGGCCGGCCGGTGCGCGCGGCCATCACGAGGTTCTCTCGCACGCTGAGGTTGGAGAACACGCCGCGCCCCTCGGGCACGTAGGCGACGCCGAGCCGTGCGACCGTGTGCGGCCGCGCGCGTGAACAGTCCTGGCCGAAGAAGCGGATGTCGCCCCGGCGCTCCGTCACGTGGCCGAGCAGCGTGCGGATCAAGGTGCTCTTGCCCATGCCGTTGCGGCCGAGCAGCCCGACCGTCTGCCCGCGTTCGATGCGCAGGTCGACGCCGTCGAGCACGTGGCTGGAGCCGTACCAGGCCATCACGCCCTCGGCCTGCAGCAGCGGCGCAGCACCGGCCGCGGCCGACGCCGCGCTCACTCGCCACCTCCGAGGTAGGCCGCCCGGACCTCGGGGCTGGCGCGCACCGCCTCCGGGGTGTCGGAGGCGATCACCGCCCCGTCGACCATCACGGTGATGCGGTCGGCGACACGGAACACCGCGTCCATGTCGTGTTCGACCAGCAGGATCGCGTGGCCGGCGCGCAGGCCGTCGAGCAGTGCGAGCATGCGCTCGGTCTCCTCGGCGCCCATGCCGGCCAGCGGCTCGTCGAGCAGCAGCACCTGCGGTTCGGTCGCCAGGCACATCGCGATCTCGAGCTGGCGCTTGCCGCCGTGCGATAGCAGTCCGGCCTTGCGATCGAGCTCGCTGCCCAGACCGACGCGCGCTGCCGCCGCGGCGGCAGCGCCGCGGCTGCCGGTGCAGCGCTGCGCCGCCTGCCACACCCGCCACGGATGCGCGTGTTGCGCCTGCGCCGCGAGACGGCAGTTCTCGAACACGCTGAAGTGCGGAAAGATCGTGTTGCGCTGGTAGCTGCGGCCAAGGCCGTTGCGCGCGCGGCGCGGCTGGCTCCAGTCGGTGACGTCGCGTCCGAGCAGCTCGACCCGCCCGGCCGACGGCGGCACTTCGCCCGACAGCAGGTTGATGAGGGTCGACTTGCCGGCGCCGTTGGTGCCGATCACCGCGTGCACGCTGCCGCGCTCGAGCGCGAGCGACACCGCGTCGACCGCCACCAGCCCGCCCCAGCGGCGCGTCAGGCCGGTGCCACGCAACAGCACGTCGGCACTCACAGCGACACCTGCGCCGGGCGCCGGCGCCGCCGGAGCGCGGACCCGAGGCCGACGAGCCCGTTCGGCAGCAGCGCGACGCTGCCGATGATCGTCAGCCCGAGGCCGAGGTGCCAGTGGCGCGCGAAGGCGCCGAACACGTCCTCGGATTTGAAGAACTCCTGCAGCAGCGCGAACGCGAACGCGCCGATCACCGCGCCGCGCAGGTGGCCGAGCCCGCCGAGGATGATCATGATCAGCACCGCGCCCGACAGGTGCCACGACAGCAGCTCCGGGTTCACGAAGCCATCCTTGACCGCGAAGAGAAAGCCGGCGAGGCCGGCCAGCCCGCCCGACACCACGAACGCGGCGAGCTTGTACGGGAAGGTCGCGAAGCCGGTCGCGCGCATGCGCTGCTCGTTGGCCTTGATGCCCGCCAGCGCGTGGCCGAAGCGCGAGCGCTGCAGCAGCGCCAGCAGCGCGTAGGTGCCGACCAGGCAGGCGAGCGTGAAGGCGTAGAACACGGCCGGGCGGTCGAGGTCGATCAGCACCGTGGCGCCGAACCCGAGCACCGGCTTGAGGTAGAGGTAGATGCCGTCGGTGCCGCCGCCCAGCGGCGTGTCGTGGATGACGAAGTACGCCATCTGCGCGAAGGCCAGCGTCACCATGATGAAGTAGACGCCGCGTGTGCGCAGCGACAGCGCACCGACGAACAGCGCGTAGGCGGCGGCCGCCGCCGCCGCCGCCGGCAGCAGCCACCACATCGATGCCGGCGTGTCCTGCGGCGCCAGCAGCACCGTGGCATAGGCACCGATGCCGAAGAAGGCTGCCTGCCCGAAGCACACGAGGCCGGTCGTGCCGACCAGCAGTTCCAGGCTGAGCGCGAGCACCGCGTAGATCATGGTCTTGGTGACCAGGTCGACGACATAGCTGCCGCCGACCAGCGGCACCAGCGCGAGCACGATCACGGCGGCCAGCGGCCACCAGGGCAGGGAACGGGCGCCTGGACGCGTCACGGCGTCACCCGGCCTTGAACAGACCGTCGGGCTTGATCAGCAGGATCAGCGCCATCAGCACGTAGACCAGCACGCCCGCGGCCTGCGGCAGCAGCACCTTGCCGAAGGTGTCGACGACGCCGATCAGCAGCGCGGCCAGCAGCGCGCCGCGAATCGAGCCGATGCCGCCGATGACGACGACGACGAAGCAGATGATCAGCACCTGGTTGCCCATGCCGGGGTAGACCGACGACACCGGCGACGCGATCATGCCGGCCAGCACCGCGATCGCGACGCCGGCGGCGAACACGATGCGGTACAGCATGTGGATGTCGATGCCCAGGCTCTGCACCATCTCGCGGTTGACGCTGCCGGCGCGGATGGTCATGCCGAGCCGGGTGCGCGTGAACACGAAGTACATCGCCGCGGCCAGCGCGAGGCAGACGGCGGAGATGAAGAGCCGGTACACCGGGTAGGTCATCACGTCGCCGAGCGGCACGCTGCCGGACAGCCACGCCGGCGCCGCCACGCCGTGCACCTCGTCGCCGACGATCAGGCTGCGCAGTTCCTCGAACACGAGGATCAGGCCGTAGGTCATCAGCACCTGCTGCAGGTGCTCACGTTCGTACAGGTAGCTGAAGAACAGCCATTCGAGCAGGTAGCCCAGCGCCACCGACAGCGCCACGCCGATCGCCAGCGTCGTGAAGAAGCCGCCGCCGAGCCACTGGTTGACCCCGGGCGCGAGCGCGTACGCCATGTACGCGCCGATCATGTAGAAGCTGCCGTGCGCCAGGTTGATGACGCCCATGATGCCGAAGATCAGCGTCAGGCCCGACGCCACCAGGAACAGCAGCAGCCCGTACTGCAGCGAGTTCAGGCACTGGATCAGGAAGGTGGCGAAGTCCATCGGGGTCAGGGGCGCCGCACAGGGCAGTCGCGAGTGTGCCGCAAGTCCGGCCGCGCGCCGGCGTGGGACACTGCGCAGGCGCGCACGAACGATCGACGAAGGGGACGCTGCGATGGTGCAGATCAGGGACGATGCGCCGGTGCTGGTGATCGGCGCCGGCATCATGGGCGCGGGCATCGCGCAGGTGGCGGCGCTGGCAGGGCACCCGGTGTGGCTGCACGACGCTCGTGCCGGCGCTGCTGCCCAGGCCCGCGACAAGCTCGGCGTGACCCTGCAGACGCTGGTCGGCAAGGGCCGGCTCGAGCCCGCTGCGGCAGCGGCGACCCTGGCGCGCGTGCGGCCGGTGGCGGCGCTGGCCGACGCCGCCGGCGCGGCGCTGGTGGTCGAGGCGATCGTCGAGAACCTCGAGGCCAAGCGCGGGCTGTTCCGCGAGCTCGAGACGCTGCTCGGCGCCGACGCGGTGCTGGCCACCAACACCTCGTCGATCTCGGTCACCGCGATCGCGCACGGCCTGGTGCGGCCGCAGCGGCTGGTCGGCATGCACTTCTTCAACCCGGTGCCGCTGATGAAACTGGTCGAGGTCGTGTCGGGTCTGCAGACCGACCCGGCGGTCGCCGACGCGGTGTTTCGACGGGCGCAGGCCTGGGGCAAGACGCCGGTGCACGCGCGCTCGACGCCGGGCTTCATCGTCAACCGCATCGCGCGGCCGTACTACGCCGAGGCCTTGCAGCTGCTGCTCGAACGGGCGGCCACGCCGGCCGTGCTCGACGCCTGCCTGCGCAGCGCGGGCTTTCGCATGGGGCCGTGCGAGCTGATGGACCTGATCGGGCACGACACCAACTTCGCCGTCACGCAGTCGGTCTACGACGCCAACTTCCAGGACCAGCGTTTTCGGCCGTCGCTGGTGCAACGCGAGATGGTCGACGGCGGGCTGCTGGGCCGCAAGAGCGGGCGCGGATTCTTCGTGTACGGCGACGCCGGCGGGGCGCCGAAACGCGCCGCCTGGTCGCCCGGCACGGCGCCGTTCGCCACCCGCGTCGTGCTGCACGGCCAGGGGCCGCTGGCCGACCGGCTGGCGCGCGCGCTGGACGGCCGCGGGGTCGAACGCGCGCCGTCCGCCGACTGGACCGGACTCACGATCGACGGCGCCGAACTGCGGCTGACCGATGGCCGGTGCGCCGGCGCGATCGGCGCCGAGGTCGCGGTGTTCGACCTGCCGCTGCACCCGGACCTCGGTGGCGGCGAGCCGGGCAGCGTGCTCGCGTGGGCGCCGTCACCGCGGGCGTCGGCCGCATGGACCGGGGCGGCGCCGCAGTGGCTGCGCGCGGCCGGCTTCGACCCCGAGCAGGTCGCCGACGTGCCAGGCCTGGTCGTCGCACGCACCGTCGCGATGCTGGTCAACGAGGCCTGCGACGCGGTGCAGCAGGGCGTGTGCAGCGAGCAGGGCGCAGACGCGGCGATGAAGCTCGGCGTCGCCTACCCGGCCGGTCCGTTCGAGTGGCTGGCGCGCTGGCATGCCGGCGCGATCGTGCGGCTGCTCGATGCGCTCGACGCCCACCAGCGCGGCGAGCGCTACCGCGTCAGCCCCTGGCTGCGGGCGCGCGCCGAGTTCGCAGCGACGAACGGGGAGGGCTGAGGCGTGGGCCCGCTGAGCGGACTGCGTGTGCTCGAGCTGGACGCGATCGGCCCGGTGCCGATGTGCGGCATGCTGCTCGGCGACCTCGGCGCCGACGTCGTGCGCATCGAGCGCGCGACACCCAGCGGTCTCGGGCTGCCCCTGCCGCCGCAGCGCGACATCCACAGGCGCAACCGTCGTTCGGTCGCGCTGGACCTCAAGCTGCCCGGTGGCCGCGACGCCGCGCTGCGGCTGCTCGACCGGTCCGACGTGCTGCTGGAGGGTTTCCGCCCCGGCGTCGCCGAACGCCTCGGCCTCGGCCCGGACGACTGCCTGGCGCGCCGGCCGGCGCTGGTCTACGGGCGCATGACGGGTTATGGCCAGACCGGCCCGCTGGCCGACCGCGCGGGGCACGACATCGACTACATCGCGCTGGCCGGTGCGCTGCACGCGATCGGCCCGGCCGGCGGCGACCCGGTGCCGCCGCTGAACCTCGTCGGCGACTACGGCGGCGGGGCGCTGTACCTCGCGTTCGGCGTGCTCGCCGCCGTGTTCGAGTGCCAGCGCTCGGGCCGCGGCCAGGTCGTCGACGCGGCGATGGTCGACGGCGTGGCTTCGCTGATGTCGATTTTTCAGTCCTTGCAGGGCGGCGGGCTGTGGCGCGATCAGCGCGGCGCCAACCTGCTCGACGGCGGCGCGCCGTTCTACGCGACCTATGCGACCGCGGACGGCGGCCACGTCGCGGTCGGCGCCCTCGAGCCGAAGTTCTTCGACGCGCTGATCGAGCGGCTCGGGCTGGACCCGTCGTGGTCTGCGCGCCAGCACGACCGCCGTGCGTGGCCCGAGCTACGCACCGCGCTGGCGGCCGCCTTTCGCGCGCGCCCGCGCGACGCCTGGGCGGCGCACTTCGAGGGCAGCGACGCCTGCGTCGCGCCGGTGCTGACGCTGGCCGAGGCGCCCCGGCACGCGCACGCGCGGGCCCGTCAGGCGTATGTCGAGGTCGACGGTCTGGTGCAGCCAGCGCCCGCGCCGCGTTTCTCGCGCACCCCGGCGGGCCCCGTGCGCGC
>JBDTUO010000130.1:0-7301 GCA_040007675.1 Rubrivivax sp. | reverse complement strand
CCTTGTCGATGATCTCGGGGAACAGGTCCGGGCGCTCGACGCGCCAGACGCGCTTGACGAAGGGGCGGTAGATCTCGCTTTGCGCCGCGTCGGCGTGCAGGTTGACTTCCTGGTGCGGATGTTTGCCGTAGTAATGGCTCGGCACGTCACCCGCGATCACGACCATCGGGATCGAGTCGAGCGCCGCGTTCGCCACGCCGGTGGACGCATTGGTCAGGCCCGGGCCCAGATGCGACAGCACCACGGCGGTGGTCTTCTTCGCGCGCGCGTAGCCATCCGCGATGTGCGCCGCCACCTGCTCGTGGCGCGTGTTGACGAACTTGATCCTGCTCTTCTCCAGTGCCGCCAGAACCGCGATGTTCGTGTGGCCGCACAGGCCGAAGATGTGCTCGACCCCGCGCGCCTCCAGGTAGGCGATCAGTTGTTCGGAAATCAGTTGCTGCGTCACGTCATGCTCCATCGGATTCAGGGGGCGGGGGCGGCGGCGGCGCGCCGTCCGGTCCGGGCGCGTCGTCGAGGTGGCGGCGCGCCGGCCCCGTGTAGGTGTAGCCGAACGACGGCGGCAATGGGCCCTTGATGCGGCCGCCCTGCTGCGCCTGCTCGTTCGCGTGGGCCAGGATCCCGACCGAGCGCGAGAGGATGAACAGGCCACGGCCCAGCGTCGGCTCGAAGCCGAGTTCGCAGTAGATCGTCGCCGTTGCGCCGTCGATGTTCATCGGGATCGGCTTGCCCTTGCGCTGCGTCAGCGCCCGCTCGATCAGCGTGCCGATGCTCGCGAAGCGGCCCCCTACCTGGCCCGCCGCGCGCGCCTCGCGCACCAGCGCGAGCAGGCGCACGGCACGCGGGTCCACGTCGTGCCAGCGGTGGCCGAAGCCGGGAACGATCTTGCCGTGTCCGGCGATGAAGGCGTCGATCTCGGCCTCCACCTGTTCAGGCGTCGGCGCGCGGTCGCCACAACGCGCCGCGATCGCATACATCAGCGTCATGCACTGCTGGCCCGCGCCGCCGTGCACGTCGTCGAGTGCATTGATCGCCGAGGCCATCGCCCCGTTCAGCGGCAGCCCGCACGTCACCGCCATGCGCGAGATCGCGATCGACGGCGCCTGCGGGCCGTGGTCGACCGCCGCGACCAGCGCCGCCTCGAGCAGGCGCGCCTGGGCGCGTGTCGGTCGTTCGCCGCGCAGCATCAGCCACACCATCTCCGGGTAGGTCAGCGTCCCGATCAGCTCCTCGATCGGGTAGCCGCGGATCGCGATGCGGCCCGGCTCGATGTCGACGACGGCGGTGGACCACCAGCGCCGTCCCTCGTCGACCATCGCCTCGGGCGACTGCTTGCTCATATCGCCCCGGCGCTGCGCAGCGCCGCGATGTCGTCGATGCTGTAGCCGAGGTCGGCCAGGATGGCGTCGGAGTGTTGACCCAGGCGCGGAGGCGGGCTCGCTGCGTCCGGGTCGCCACCGGTCAGCTTGAAGCCGGCGCGCACCACGGTGACGTCGTGTCCTACGCCGGGCGCGTCGGGAAATGTCTGCAGCAGCTGGCGCTGCGCGACCTGCGGCGAGCGGAGCGCCTCGGGCACCGACGCCACGCAGCCGGCGGGCACGTCGATCTCGTTGAGCCGCGCCTCCCACTCGTGGCAGCTGCCAGAGGCGAGCGCCGCTTCGAGCTCGGCCGTCAATTCGGCGCGGTGGGCCTTGCGGCTCTCGCGGCCCGCGAAACGGTCATCGGTGATCAGATCCTCGCGCCCCACCAGGCGCGCGAGGGCCTCGAACTGCTCCTGCTTGTTCGCCGCGATGTTGATGACGCCGTCGCTGGTGCGGAAGGTGCCGGAGGGGGCGGCCGTGAAGTTGCTGTTGCCGTGCGGCTGCGGCTCGGTGCCGGCGATCAGGAAGTTGGAGATGACCCAGCCCATCGTGACGAGCGAAGAATCGAGCATCGACACATCGATGAAGCCGCCCTCGCCGGTGCGCTGGCGGCGCACCAGGGCGGCGGCGATCGCGAACGCGGCCGTGATGCCGCTGATCGTATCGGCCACCGGATAGCCGGCGCGCATCGGCGCGCACTGCGGGTCGCCGGTGATGCTCATCATGCCCGACAGGCCCTGGATGATCTGGTCGTAGGCCGGCGCATTGCGCAGCGGGCCTTGCTGGCCGAAGCCGGAGATCGCGCAGTACACCAGCTGCGGATTGACCTCGCGCAGCGCGGCGTTGCCGAGCCCCAGCCGGTCCATCACACCGGGCCGGAAGTTCTCGATCAGAACGTCGGACCGTGCGACCAGGCGGCGCAGGATCTGCTTTCCCTCATCGTGCTTGAGGTTGACGGTGACGGACTGCTTGCCGCCGTTCTGCGCCAGGAACGACGCCCCCATCAGCCGGGCGTTCAAGCCCTGGTCGCTGCCGAGCTGGCGCGCCAGGTCGCCGCCGCCCGGCGCCTCCACCTTGATCACCTCGGCCCCCAGCAATGCCAGCTGGTACGCGCACAGCGGCCCGGCCAGCACGTTGGTCAGGTCCAGCACGCGCACGCCTTCCAGGGCACGGGTCATCGGGTGGCCTCGCAGCGCGGTGAATCGCCCGTCATGCTCGCCTCGAACCGCTCAACGCCGGATGAACGGGTTGGGCACGTCCAGGTCGGACGACAGCCACACGCACTTGGTGTGCAGGTATTCCTTGATCGTGTCGAGGCCGGATTCACGCCCGATGCCGGAGGCCTTGACGCCACCGAAGGGCGACGTGAAGCTCGTGGCGCGGTAGTTGTTGACCCACACGGTGCCGGCCTGGAGCTTTTCGGTCATCGACATGGCACGGCGCAGGTCGCGGGTCCAGACCGCGGCCGCGAGGCCGAACTCGATGTCGTTGGCGATCCGGATCGCGTCGGCCTCGTCCTCGAAGCGGATCACCGACAGCACCGGGCCGAACACCTCCTCCTGCGCGATGCGCATGTCGTTGCGCACGTCGACGAAGATCGTCGGTTCGACGAACTGCCCGGCGCCGAGGTCCGGGCGGCTGCGGCCGCCGTGCACGCAGCGGGCGCCCTCGGACTTCGCGATCTCGATGTACGACATCACCTTGTCGAACTGCGGCCGGGTCGCGATCGGACCGATCTGGGTATCGGGAAGGGCCGGGTCACCCATCTTCGCGGTCGACACGAAGTCGATCAGCTTCTGCACGAAGAGATCGTGGATGGAGGACTGCAGCAACAGCCGCGAGCCCGCCTGGCAGCTCTGGCCCGAGGCGGCGAAGATGCCCGACACGGCCCCCTTGACGGCCTGGTCGAGATCAGCGTCGTCGAACACGATGTTCGGCGACTTGCCGCCCAGTTCCAGCGTGACCGTCTTGAGGTGCCTGGCCGCGAGTTCGTAGATGCGCCGGCCCGCGGCCGTGCCGCCGGTGAAGCCCACGTGCGCGACGTCGGGGTGCGTCACCAGGGCCTCGCCGACTTCCGGCCCCAGGCCGGTGACGACGTTGACGACGCCGTCGGGGATGCCGGCCTCGGAGAACAGCTGCGCGAACTCGACCATCGACGCGGACGTGAACTCCGACGGCTTGACCACCGCGGTACAGCCGGCCGCCAGCGCCGGCGCCAGCTTCCAGCTCGTCAGCGTGAGCGGCGAGTTCCACGGCGTGATGATGACGATCACGCCTTTGGGCTCGTAGCGCGTGTAGGCGAACACACCCGCCTTGTCGCTCGGGATGACCGCGCTCTGGACCTTGTCTGCCAGCCCGGCGTAGTACTTGAAGTAGTCGCCCATGTAACGCACCTGGGCGCGCACTTCGGCGGCGAGCTTGCCGTTGTCGCGCCGCTCGATGTCGGCCAGCCGATCGGCATGCGCGATGATCAGGTCGCCCAGCCTCCACAGCCGGCGACCCCGTTCCGACGCCGACAGGCCGGCCCATGCCGGGGCGACGAAAGCGCGCTTCGCCGCCTCGACGGCGCGCGTCGCATCGGCCACGTTGCCTCGCGCCACCTCGGCCCAGACCTGCCCGGAGTACGGGTCCTCGGTCGGCAGGTAGGCGCCCGATGCCGGTGCGACCGACTTGCCGTCGATCCAGTGGTCGTAGCGAGCCAGGGTCCCGCCTTTCATCACCATCTCCCGCCGCACCAGCGCGGCGGCAATCGTTCCGCACAGCATAACCCAGTTCTATAACTGAAGGCACCGGGTAGGCCCTGATCGTCCGTGGCGCTGCGCCCCCTAGGCTGGCTTGCCCGTGAGCGCGCAGTGGGTAGACTGGCCATACGGGGAAAAGGAGCTGAAATGGGCGAAGAAGGCGGCGTCGCTGCAGTCGAGCGGGCCTTGTCGATTCTGGACGCGCTGACCGACGATCGGACCACCTTGGCCGAGTTGTCCAAGCGCACCGGTCTGTACAAGAGCACGGTGTTGCGCCTGGTGAAGTCGCTCGAACGCTTCGGTCATATCCAGCGCGCGGAGGACGGCAGCTACCGCCTCGGCTCCAAGGTGCTGCTGCTCGGATCGCTGTACCAACGTCACTTCAACACCACCGCCATCGTGCCCCCGGTGCTGCGCCGGCTGGTGGAAGAACTGCACGAGGGCGCGTCGTTCTACATCGTCGACGGCGACCGGCGCATCGTGCTGCACCGCATCGAAGCGTCGCGCGCGGTGCGGGACTCGGTGCACGAGGGCGACCGCTTTCCGCTCAGCCACGGGGCATCCGGCCATGTGCTGCAGGCTTTCAGTGGCCAGCGGGGCGAACGTTTCGACCTCATCCGCGAGACGATGTATGCGGCGTCCTACGGCGAACGCGACGCCGAAACTGCGGCCGTCGCGACGCCGGTGTTCGGGCATAGCCAGCGCCTCATTGGCGCACTGAACGTCTCCGGTCCGCGCTATCGCATCGAGGGCCTGGGCGAGGCGAGGATCGTTCCCGTCCTGTTCAAGCACGCGCAGGCGCTGACCAAGACACTGGGCGGTGACCCGGGCGCATCCGCGTTTGCCGGCTGGACCCGCTTGCCGACCTCCGCACCGCCGATGGCGCCGGCAGACAAGCCCACGCCGAGCCACGGGTAGGCCACAAACGCATCGGGACCCGCCAGGGGTCCCGATGCTGGTTGCGGCTGCCGGCAGCGCCGGCAGCTTGCGCCAGGACTACTTGCTGCCGCAGAACGGCTTGTTGCCCATCGCTGACAGGATGCCGTTGACGATCAGCGACTTGAACTCCACCTGCCCGGGGAAGCCGGAGCCGTCGATGAAGGCCTGACCGTCGTGGCCGAGCGTCGTCACCCACGAGCGCCCGCCGTCGTAATACTGACACCAGGTCGTCGGGTGGAAGTCACCGTGGCCGGGGTGCGTCGTGCGACGCGTGGCCAGGGTGTTCTCGTCGACCGTCAGCAGGAACTTGACCTTGGACGGGAACGGCACCAGGTTGTACCACTCGTCCTTGTACTCCCAGCGCGCCGGCAGGCCTGCGGTCGACGAATCCTGGCCGACGACGACCGAGACGCCGTTCTGGTTCGCGCCGTGATCGTAGTAGTTGGCGTTGCCGAGCAGCCCCTCGTACCACGGCCAGTTGTATTCGGTACCGAACGCGTTGTGGATGCCGACGAAGCCACCACCCGCACGGATGTACTGGCGCAACGCGGTCTTGGCCGCGTCGAGCTGCGCGTTGGTGCGCGTGTTGACGGCCTGGGTCGGATCGACGGCGGTGCCGTGTTTCCACAGCGTGTCGCGCGTCGGGCTCATGAAGATCACGGCCTTGTACTTGTTCAGGCTGCTCAGCCGCGTGACGTCTTCGGTCCAGTCGGCGGTGACGCCCTGCTCGGCCATCCACTTGATCAGCGCGTTCTGCGCCACGTTGTTCGCACCCAGCGGCGGGTTCAGGCCTGCGGCCAGCGCGGTTCCGAGGTTGGCGTGACGCGGGCCGGCGGTGCGCGAATAGATCAGCACCCGTTCCTGCCGGTCGTCGACCCAAGGGTTGTAGCAGCGCGGATCGGTGCCGCGGCAGACGTTGTAGACCGGGTCGAAGTTGTCCTTCGCGCCGGGCGCCATGTTCGGTCCGGTCGGGACGGCTTCGGTGGGCTCGGACTGGGCGGCGACGGCAGCGCCGCCGACCATCGACAGGGACAGCGCGCCGACGGTGAGCGCGCCACGGACGGTGAGAGATGACATATGCATGGCTCCTCTGTGAACTCCGAAAAGGGGGAAAGGGAGTGGTGAACGAACCGCCTGCCGAACCACGCCTCGGGGGTGCGGGCCGTCGCGCCGATCGTTCTGTGGTACAGAACAGTGTTTTGTTTTTGTGACGCCAGTATAGAAGTGCGCCGAACGAAGTCAACCGGCAAAGGCTGAGGGGAACCCCGCGTTCGCGCGTCGTATCAACCCGCGCCGCGCGGTCGAGAACGGATGCATGGGCGGGAGGACAGAACCCGATCAGGGTGCTCATACCGACCCACGAGGCGCCGCGAAGCGGAGCGCTTCATCGGCAAGGTCGACGCTCACACGCGCGATGATTCGCCCGCCAGGCGGATCGATGTCCGGGTCGACGAACGGGGGCGGGTGTGGCAAATCCGGGGAGGACCGGCAGCGTCGGCGCAGGGAGCGCGCATCAGGCGCTGGTGGCGGAGTCGGAGGGATTCGAACCCTCGATGCAGGTTTTGCCCACATACTCCCTTAGCAGGGGAGCACCTTCGGCCACTCGGTCACAGCTCCGTGGGGCGAATTCTAGCGGCTCGCCTCTGTGCCCGACGCTCACGCCCGCACCGGTGCCTGCTCGAGGCCGAATGCCTTGTGCAGCGCGCGCACCGCGAGCTCCATGTACTTTTCGTCGAGCACGACGCTGGTCTTGATCTCGCTCGTCGTGATCATCTGGATGTTGATGCCCTCTTCGCTCAAGGTGCGGAACATCCGGCTCGCCACGCCGACGTGGCTGCGCATGCCGATGCCGACGATCGACACCTTGCAGATCTTCGGGTCGCCGAGCACCTGCTCCGCGCCGGTCGACGGCGCCACGCGCTCCTTCAGCAGGTCGAGCGTGCGCTGGTAGTCGTTGCGGTGCACCGTGAACGAAAAATCCGTCCTGCCGTCGTGCGAGACGTTCTGGATGATGACGTCGATGTCGATGTTGGCGTCGGCCACCGGGCCCAGGATCTGGTACGCGATGCCGGGCTTGTCGGGCACGCCCATGACGGTGATCTTGGCCTCGTCGCGGTTGAACGCGATGCCGGACACGACGGCTTGTTCCATCTTCTCGTCTTCCTCGAAGGTGATCAGGGTACCCGACGCGGCCTCTTCGGCGAGCGGGATGTCCCAGGGCGTGAAGCTCGACAGCACGCGCAGCGGCACGCGGTACTTG
>JBDTUO010000129.1:0-7351 GCA_040007675.1 Rubrivivax sp. | reverse complement strand
GCGTGGCGGCCCGAGCCAGGTGGTCCAGCCGAGCCGGCCCTGGCGTGCCGGCCGACACGGCGGTGTCTGCGCCCGCTTCAGCACCAGTTGCAGGTCCCAGCCGAATTCGTCGCCGAGATAGGACCGCACCAGCGCCGTCACCGCCGGCAGCGCACGCCCACCGGGCAGCAGCGCTTCGTAGGCCTCCAGGTCGAGCGGGCCGACGTGCACGCGGCAGTGGTGCTGGCGGTCGAAGACCATGCTGCCGAGCACGGCGCCGGCGCCGAGCGGCGCGCCGCCGCCGGCGCGGCGCGCAAACGCCGGGCGCCCGAGCCGGCTGCGCTCGCCGACCGCCAGCGCCATCCAGCGCCCGACGAAGGATTCGACGCGCACCGCCCGGCCCAGGTAGGCCGACAGCAGGTGCGCCAAGCCGTCTGCCGTGCGCACCTGGCGCGACAGCAGGCCGACCAGCCCCAGCCGGGCCTGCGACGGCGCGGCGTCGCGCTGCCGCCATTCGCGCCCCCCGGTGCCGACCAGCGAACCCACGTAGTCGCCGAAGCGGTCATCGCCCGGGCGGTCGAGGCTGACGGTGGGCTGGGCCTGGGCCCAGGCGCGGTAGAACAGCAGCAGCAGCCGGTGATGGAACATGTCGGCGAAGCGCGTCAGCGTCTCGTCGCCCCGGTGCAGACGGCGCTCGCGCGCATAGCTGGTCAGGTGCAGCGGCAGCGGGCCGTTCGGACCGAACAGGCCGAAGAAGCGGACCTCGACCCGCGGCTTGCCGCTGCGCGCATCCTGCGTCACGGCCGACAGCGCCGCCGGCGCGAACGCGAGTTCCGCGGCCTGCGCCAGCCGCACCGGCTCGTCGGCGGGCCGGCGTGCCGTTCCGAGCCGCGGCCGGTCGGGCCAGTGGCATTCGAGCCGCCGCAACGCATGATAGAAATCCCAGGCCCAGGGCCGCGCCATCATCGACGGCAGCGGGTCCGCGCGGTCCAGCGCTGGAGCGACGGGCGTCGGCGTGTCCATCACAGGATCGGCCGCGTGCCGCAGCGCGCCCGGCCGACGAGGATGTCGCCGCGCGCCGGAGACCGCAGGCGCAGTTGCGTGAAGCTGTTCAGCGACACATGGCGGGCGATGAATCGCTCCAGTACACAAGCCAGCAGGTAGCCACTCGCGCCCTCGAACGACAGGTCGTCGATCTCGACCGTGACCTCCACGCCGCGCCCGAACGCGATCGGCCCCGGCATCGGCAGACGGCGCACGACCGCCTGGGTGCGAACCCGCCGCACGCCGTCCACCTGCCGCAGCGCTCCAGCGTCGCCGGCCGGCGCATACAGCCGCAGGATTTCGCGCAACGCAGCGGCACCCTGCTCGGCGTCGGTGTCATTCAGCGACAGGTGATTGAGCGTGAGCTGATTGATCAGCTTCCAGGCGAGCGCGCCCTCGCGCAGCGCCGTCTGCGGGCGCGACGGCCCCTTGACGACGTGCACCGCCGTCACCGGCGCGGTCTGCCCGAGCGTCAGGTCGCCGTCCGGGCGGCCGACCGTCATCATCAGCGGCAGGTCGCGGTTGGTGCACAGGGCCCGCAGCGCGAGCTGGCTCAGGCGATCCGGGTACGGCGCCTCCTGCGGGTCGACGAGCGTCAGGAACACCTCGGTGCCGATGTAGCCGGAGCGCGGCCCGTCACGCTGCTGGGTGCTCGACAACAGGCGGGGCTCACGCTGCACGGCGTAATACGCCGGGTGTTCGCGCGACTCGGTGTGAAACGCGCTGTAGAACGGCAGGAAACGCTCCCCGCGGTCGTTGTCGACCCCGTAGCCAACCACCTCCGTCAGCGTATGCACCTCGTAGTCCAGCGGCCGTGTGCGGTCGGGCACGACGTGGTATTCGCCCTGCTCCGGGGTCACGTGAACGCGGTCGCAGCGTCGTTCGAGCAGGTTGATCGCCGGCACGCAGTGCAGCGCCAGGCCGGAAACGTCGACCGCCTGCTGCAGCGCCGGGTCGGCCCGGTCGAACAGCAGCACGATGTCGGCCTCGTCGCCCGGATGGTTGCGCAGCGCCTCGCCGACGTCGTGCAGGTCGAAGAACAGGAAGCGTTGCGGGAACGCGAAGTACTCCTGCAGCAGCCGATAGCCGGCAAAGCCTGGCAAGGCCTGCGGCAGCAGCGCCTGGTCGTCGTCGTAGCCGGTCGCCTCGACCGCATCGGCGCCGATCACCTCGCACCACGGCGCCGGCCGGCGCGCCGGCATCACCAGCACGCCGAGCGTGTGGCCGCACACGATCTCGTGCAGTCGAAACGCGATCTCGTCGATGCCGGTGCAGTGCAGGCGCAGGTCCTCGAGCGCGATGTCGGTGAACTGCAGCCCGGCGGTCGCCCGCAGGCGCAGGCGCAGGCCGGCGCGGTAGCGGCGCCAGTCGGCCGGCACCGAAGACGGCAGGTCCGCCGTCTGGCCGAAATACTCCACCTGGGTCAACTCCAGCGGCAGCAGCGTCAGCGCATGCGCGGTGCGGAACTCGCACGGCGTGGCGGCCGCGTTGGGCGCAGGCGCCGTCAGCGCGCTGCCGCGCGGCACCGGCACGCCGTCGGCGAGCGACGGGTCCGCGAGGTCGGGCTGCAGGCGCGCGATCAGCATCGACGGCGTCGGCGCGAGGAACTGCGGGTAGAGGATCTCGAGCAGGCGGTGCGTGAAGCGCGGGAACTCGGCCTCGATCCGCAACTGCACGCGGCCGGCGAGAAAGGCGAATCCCTCCAACAGGCGCTCGACGTAGGGGTCGGTGACCTCGAGCCCCTCCATGCCCAGGCGGTGCGCGATCTTCGGGAACTGTGCCGCGAATTCCGCCCCCATCTCGCGCAGGTGGCGCAACTCCTCGTTGTAGTGGCGCAGCAGGCGGGGGTCCATCGTCGGGGCAGCCGGGGGTCAGCGGTCGAGTTCGCGTACCGCGACGCGGCCGGTCTCGAGATCGACGTCGGTGTGCAGCATCAATTCCAGCGGCACCGGCTGCGCCCACAGCTGACCGCTGATGCGCACGCCGATCTGGTTGTGGTGGTCGAGTTGCACCGCGGACATCACGGCCTCGACGACCAGCGTCGCCGGCAGGATGCGCGGCTCGTGGTCCAGGATCGCCTGCCGCACACGCGCCTGCAGCTCCAGCACGTCCACGGTCGTGGCGGTCTCGCCGGACAGCGGCGGCAACCCGTAGTTCAATACCGAACGGCGTGCATGCGGCGCACCGCGCCAGTCGATCGCGGCCCCAGGTTGGCTGGCGTTGAACAACCACGCCAGGTCGCGCAGCACCAGCTCGCGCAGCCGGTGCCGGTTGATCACGCGCGCGTCGCCGGTTTCGGTCGTCGACCCGGGGTCGTCGTCGGTCAGCCGGTCGAGCAGCGCCGGCTGCAGGCGGTCCTGCGCACGCAACTGGGCCATCTGCAGGTCACTCTGCGGCGGCGAGTTCGACCCGACGCACGTCCATCAACGCACGTTCGAGGCGGTCGGTGGCCCACAGCCGCTGGCCAACCCCGACGACCAGGTCTGCGCCCCGCTCCAGCCACTCGGTGCGGCGAGAGAGGCTGAGCGCGTCGCCGCCGCCGAGCACCGTGTCGGGGTAGCGGGTCGGGATCAGTCCCACCGACTCGCCACCGTTCGTGAAGTGGAAATGCGCCGGCATCCAGACCGCGTCGCGCAGGTCCTGCGGCGGGTCGAGTTCGAGCACCGAGAGGCGGTTCCACGGCAGCCAGTAGTAGCGGCCGTTGATCACCGCCTCGACGGTCGGGCCGAGTCGACTGTCGGCGTCGGCGATCCATTCGAAAGGCTCGCCGTCCATCGTGCCGGCACTTGCCGGCGCCTGCTCGAGCGCCTGCGCGCGCAGTTGTCGGCCGGCATCCGCCTCACCGCGGCCTTCACGCAGCAGGGCCTCGATCAGCAGCGCGATCCACGGTTCCGGCTCGCCGAACAGCATGGGCACCTTGGTGCCCGTGAAGACCTGCAGTCGCAGGGTCTCGCACTGGATCGCCTCGCGGTAGGTCTGCACCATCGGCAGCGTCTCGGCGTCGAGTTCGCCCGCCACTGCCAACTGGTTCAGTGCGCGATCCCACTGGCCCATCACGCACAACAGCTGGAACATGAAGGTCCGCAGCTTGGCGTCGTTGGGCGCTGCGCGCACCTGTTCGGTCAGCCGCTTGAGCGCCGCCGGCGCGTCGCCGTCCTTGAGCGCCTGTTCGGCCGCGCTCGGGTGTGACATGCCCTTCCCTCCCCCCTTGGCGGGTGACTGCGTCCTAGACCTGGCGCAGGTCCTGCGAAAAACTCGATGCAGCGGCACGACCACCGACGGCGGTCTGCGGTGTGTAGTCGACCTGCACCCCCGTGAACGTGAACGCAATCCGCTCGGTCACGGTCGGCGCACCATCCGCGTTGCGCGACGTCTCCACGCTATAGGACGTCAGGCGTGCTTCCTTCATCTTCACCGTCAGCGTGCGAACGAAGTCGACGCCACCGGCGCGCATGACCACCAGCTCGGCGGTGCTCATGATCTCGTTGGTTGCCATCATCGACATCAGCGCGGTCGATGCGCTGTCGACCTGCTTGACCACCGTCAGGTCTTCGAACCGCACTTGCCCCGCACGCTGACGCCCCGCCGCCGGCACGGCGCTCGGGGCACTCAGCCCCCAGCTCCAGTCGACGACGGCGATCCAGCCCTCGAAGTCCCGCCCGTCGACCTCGCCGAGGACGGCACCCGAGCGTTGGCCGGTCACCTTGAGCACCATGTCGGAACGGGCCATTGCAGACTTCCCGAATTCGTTAGGTCCGGCCTGGCAGCATCAGCTGCCGGGGCCAGACGATCATCGTCACCACGGCGGCCCGATCAACCTTCCTTGCTGTTGGCGGCAATGTCGTACGTGAAGGCCTTCGCCGTCTTGCTGACCACGCCCTTATCGTCTTGGTAGAAGTACTCGAACTTGACCTTTGCGAAGTTGAGCGAAATGTTCTCGGTCAGGCGGTCCTCGCCCCCGGAACCGCCCGTGCTCACGCTGGAGACGATCACTTCGTCCATCGTGATCGTGATGTACGGCTGCTGCGTCGTGCCGGCCTTGCGCACCGTCAACGTCGCCTTTGTGAAGTGCTCGCCGGTCGCGCAGCCGAGCAGCAGCGCATGGGACGCGCTATCGACGTACTTGGTGACCGAGATGTCCTGGAAGCTCGCCTTACCGGCGCCGCCGCCGCCGCCCATGTGGGTCGTGCCCGACTGCGACACCCCCCAGCTCCAGGCCAGGACGTCGATCGCCGTCTTGTCCTTCATCTGCTTGTCTACGGTCTCTCCGTCGATCGTCTCGATCTTGAGGAACATGTCTACGGCCATGATGCGCTCCTAGTTCCGCCCGGTGAGGGCTGGCTTAAACAACACTGCGGTGATCGACCGGGGAACCCCCAGGACGCCCTCCGCCGCGCAGTCGGCAGAGGAAATGAGACTTGGTGCGGTGGAAGTCCCCTGTGCTTCAGGCCGCCTTCGCCGACGGCAGCTTGGAGACCAGCCGCAACGACACCGTCAGCCCCTCGAGCTGGTAGTGCGGTCGCAGGAAAAACTTCGAGCTGTAGTAGCCGGGATTGGACGGGTCTTCCTCCACCACCACCTCGGCCGCGGCCAAGGGGTGCGTCGCCTTGTAGGTCTCCGACGAACGCGCCGGGTCGCCGTCGACGTACTGGGCGATCCAGTTGCCGAGCCAGCGCTCGACCTCGGCGCGTTCCTTGAACGAACCGATCTTGTCGCGCACGATGCATTTCAGGTAGTGCGCGAAGCGGCAGGTCGCGAACAGGTACGGCAGCCGCGCGGCCAGGTTGGCGTTGGCGGTGGCGTCCGGGTCGTCGTATTCGGCCGGCTTGTGCAGCGACTGCGCGCCGATGAAGGCGGCGAAGTCGCTGTTCTTGCGGTGCACCAGCGGCATGAAGCCGTTCTTGGCCAACTCGGCCTCGCGCCGGTCCTCGATCGCGATCTCGGTCGGGCACTTCATGTCGATGCCACCGTCGTCGGTCGGAAACGAGTGCGTCGGCAGGTTCGTCACCGCGCCGCCCGATTCGATGCCCCGGATGCGTGAACACCAGCCGTACTCCTTGAACGAGCGGTTGATGTTGGTCGCCATCGCGTACGCCGCGTTGGCCCAGGTGTACTTGCTGTGGTCGGCCGATCCGGTCTCTTCCTCGAAGTTGAATTCCTCGACCGGGTTCGTCTTCGCGCCGTAGGGCATGCGCGACAGGAAACGCGGCATCGCCAGGCCGATGTACTTCGAATCCTCGGACTCGCGCAGCGAACGCCAGGCAGCGTAGTCGGGCGTCGTGAAGATCTTGGTCAGGTCGCGCGGGTTGGCGAGCTCCTGCCAGGAATCCATCTGCATCAAGTTCGGCGATGCACCGGTGATGAAGGGGCAGTGGCCTGCGGCCGCGATCTTGGCGACCTCACCGAGCAGCTCGACGTCGGGCGCGCTCTGGTCGAAGTGGTAGTCGCCGACGAGGCAGCCGAAGGGCTCGCCGCCGAACTGGCTGAACTCCTCGTTGTAGATCTTCTTGAAGATCGGGCTCTGGTCCCAGCTCGTGCCCTTGTAGCGCTTGAGCGTCTTGCCGAGTTCGGCCTTGGAGACGTTCATCACGCGGATCTTCAGCTGCTCGTCGGTCTCCGTATTGGTGACCATGTAGTGCAGGCCCCGCCACGCGCCCTCGAGCTTCTGGAAGTCCTCGCTGTGCATGATCAGGTTGATCTGCTCCGAGAGCTTCTTGTCGATCGCCGCGATCATCGCCTCGATCGAGGCGACGACATCGCTGCCGATCAGCTGCGTCTGCGACAAAGCCTGCTGGGCCAGTGTCTGCACCGCCTGCTCGACGGCGCTCTTGGCATCTTCGCTCTTGGGCTTGAACTCCTTTTGCAGCAGCGACGCGAGATCGCTGCCCTCCATCGCGACGCCGGCCAGTGTGCCGGCAGCTTGTGTTTCGGCCATGCTCAGTTCTCCTTGGAATGCGGGGTGGTGCTTGCGCGGGCGGTTCGGTATCGTGGCCGGCAGCGCGTCAGCCGCCTTCGGTCGGCTTGGCGGAAGACGCCAGCGAACCCAGCAGCGCCGGGTCCTTGAGGACCTTGCCGATAAGCTCCTCAGCGCCCCCCTTGCCGTCCATGTACGTGACGAGGTTCTGCAGCTGTTGCCGCGCCTCGAGCAGCTTGTTCAGCGAATCGACCTTGCGCGCCACCGCGGCCGGTGTGAAGTCGTCCATGCTGTCGAACGTGATGTCGACGCTGAGGTTGCCCTCGCCGGTCAGGCTGTTCGGCACCTGGTACGCGACCCGCGGCTTCATCGCCTTCATGCGGGCGTCGAAATTATCGACGTCGACCTCGAGGA
>JBDTUO010000128.1:0-7363 GCA_040007675.1 Rubrivivax sp. | reverse complement strand
GAACATGCCGTACAGCGGGCTGTCGACCTTGCCCGCCATGTCGGCCACCACATAGTTCACCGGCAGCAGGTCCTTGTGATGGATCGGCTGCTCGCGCAGGCTGTCGCTGACCGTCACCAGTTCGCGGATCGGCACCAACCGGCCTTCGCCACTGCGCACCGCCAGCTGCAGCAGCGTGTCCAGGTCGCCCTGCTCCTCGGCCGGCAGACGAATCGTCGCCGCCGCCGGGTACTTGCTGGCGTCGTGCAGGTAGGCTGCGGCATCGCCGGTCAAGCCCGCGCGCAGCGTGTCGACGATGCGCTGCTGCGGCACGCCGAGCATGGCCGCCTTGCGGCGGTCGATCAGCAGCAGTTTCCTCGGCGCGTCGGCGATCGAGCTGTCATCGATATCGACCACGCCGGCGGTCGCGGCGAACGCCGCGCGCACCTGCCGGGCCACCTGGCGCCGGCCGTCGCCTTCGGGCCCGTAGATCTCGGCCACCAGGGGCGACAACACCGGCGGGCCGGGTGGCACTTCGACGATCTTCACGTTGGCAGCGAAGCGCTCGGCGATGGCTTGCAGCGGCGCACGCAGGCGCGAGGCGGTCTCGTGGCTCTGCTCGCTGCGCTGCTGCTTGTCGACCAGATTGACCTGCAGGTCGCCGACGTTGCCGCCGCTGCGCAAGTCGTACTGGCGCACCAGGCCGTTGAAGTTGATCGGCGCGGCGGTGCCGGCATAGGCCTGGTAGTCGGTCACCTCTGGCACGCTCGAGAGGTAGGCGCCGAGTTCGCGCAACACCGCCGCCGTCTTCTCCACCGGCGTGCCGGCCGGCATGTCGACAATGACCTGGAACTCGGACTTGTTGTCGAACGGCAGCATCTTCAGCACCACGAGCCCCAGCGCCGGCAGCGCCAGCGAGAAGGCGATCGACAGCGCGATGCCCAGACCCAGCAGACGGCGGTTGCGTGTGCCGCGGCGCTCGTCGAGCAAGGGCTCGAAGAGGCGCCGAAACAGCGGTGCCAGCTTGGCCGACAGGCCGTGCGGCTTGCCGGGTTCGGACTGCGGCGTTGCCTTCAGCCACAGCCGTGCCAGCCACGGCGTGACGACGAAGGCGATGGCCAGCGACAACAGCATGCCCATGCTCGCGTTGATCGGGATCGGCGCCATGTACGGCCCCATCAAGCCGCTGACGAAGGCCATGGGCAGCAACGCGGCGATGACGGTCAGCGTCGCCAGGATCGTCGGCCCGCCGACCTCGTCGACCGCCCCGGGGATGATCTGGGTCAGCGTCCTCTGCGGGAACAGCTGGTGGTGACGGTGGATGTTCTCCACGACGACGATGGCGTCATCGACCAGGATACCGATCGAGAAAATCAGCGCGAACAGCGACACCCGATTCAGCGTGAAACCCCAGGCCCAACTGGCGAACAAGGTCACCGTCAGCGTCAGGATCACCGCGCTGCCGACGATCGCCGCTTCGCGCGCGCCCAGCGCGATGAACACCAGCGCGACGACCGCCGCGGTGGCGAACAGCAACTTGCTGATCAGCTTGACTGCCTTGTCGTTGGCGGTGGCGCCGTAGTTGCGCGTCTCGGCCACCTGAACGTCGTGCGGGATGACGGTGTTCTTCAGGCTGGCCACGCGGGCCATCACGTCGTCGGCGACGTCGATCGCGTTTTCGCCGGGCTTCTTCGTCACTGCGATCGTCACTGCGGGGGTTTCCCCGCCGTTCTTTCCCGCAACCCCGTGCCAGACGTAGTGGGTGGCCGGCAGAGGGCCGTCGACCACGCTCGCCACATCACGCAGGAACACCGGCTTGCCGCCGTGCACCGCGACCACCAGGTCGCCGATGTCCTGCGCGTCGCGCAGAAAGGGGCCGGATTCCACCGCCACCGCGCGGTTGCCC
Source organism: Rubrivivax sp. (assembly GCA_040007675.1). GTDB lineage: Bacteria > Pseudomonadota > Gammaproteobacteria > Burkholderiales > Burkholderiaceae_C > Rubrivivax. The sequence continues at coordinate 5,478 of JBDTUO010000128.1, read as the reverse complement.
GACAGCAGCTCGCCCACCGGCAGCCCCAGGTTCGCCGTTTTCAATGCGGCGCTCAAGTCTGGCACCGTGACGCCACGGCTGGCCATCGCGGCGGGGTCGATGTTCACGTTCACCGCACGCCCCGGGCCGCCGATCGTCGTCACTTCGCGCGTGCCCGGTACGCGCTTCAGGTCGGCCTCGATGCTGTGGGCGACGCGCTCGAGCGAAAACGCGCCGATATCCGGGTTGCGGCTGAACAGCGTCAGTGTGACGATAGGCACGTCGTCGATGCCCTTGGGCTTGATGATCGGGTCGAGCACGCCCAATCCCTGCGGCAGCCAGTCGGCGTTCGAGCTCACCGTGTCGTGCAGACGCACCAGCGCTTCGGTGCGTGACACACCGACCCTGAACTGCACCGTGATCACCGCCAGCCCGGGCTGGGACACCGACATCACGTGTTCGACGCCGGCAATCTGCGCCAGCACCTGCTCCGCCGGCGAGGCCACCATCTGCTCCACGTCATGCACCGCTGCCCCGGGGAAGGGGATCAGCACGTTGGCCATCGTGACGTTGATCTGCGGCTCTTCCTCGCGCGGCGTGACCAGCAGTGCGAACACGCCCAGCAGCAGCGCCACCAACGCCAGCAGCGGCGTGATCTGCGCCGTCTGGAAGTACGCGGCGATGCGTCCGGAGATGCCCAAGCTCGGATTCATGGCTTCACCGCGCACGCGCCGCAGCCTGCGGGTCGAGGGCCACGAGTTCGCCGGCGGATACGCCCGTCAGCACCTCGATGCGCGTGCCGTCGGGCCGACCCAGCCGTACCTGGCGCAGCATCGGCGCGCCCCGGTCGTCGAGCACGTAGACGCCGGTCAACTCGCCACGGCGCAGCACTGCCGCCGCCGGAACGAACAGTCGCGGCCCGGCCGCCGCGGCGCCGGGCAGCCAGACACGCGCGAACATTCCTGGCCGCAGCGCGCTCGCGCCGGCCGGCAGGTCGATGCGCAACTGCGCGGTGTGGGTCGCAGCGTCGACCAGCGGCAGGATCTGCGCCTGTTCACCGCTGAACCAGCGCTGGGCCTCGGGCAGGCCGGGCAGTTCGACTTTCACGCCTGCGAGCGATGCCGGCAGCGCACTTTGCGGCACCGCGGCGGTGACGCGCAAGGCGCCGGGCTCGTAGATCACGAGCAGCGCCTTTCCGGGCATCGCCATGTCGCCCAGCGCGACCGGGACCTCGGCCACGATACCGGCGTAGGGTGCGCGCAGCACGTGCAGGCCGCTTTGTGTGCGCGCCGCATCGGCCTGGGCCCGTTGCGCAGTGGTTTGCGCACGCGCCGCCTTGAATTGCGATTCGGCACGCTCCAGCGCCGCCTGGCTGATGTAGTTCTGCCGGTGCAACTGCTGCTGGCGTTCGTACTCGCTGCGCGCCACATCCAGCATCGCCTGCGCGGCGCGAACCTGGGCCTCGCTGGCGCCGGCATTCTGTTCGGCGCTGCGGGCGTCGATGCGTGCCACCACCTGGCCGGCCTTGACCCGGTCGCCGGCCTTCACGTCGATGGACGTCACGGCCCCGCTGACCTGCGCGGCGACGATGCTGGAACGCACGGCTTCGACCACGCCGTCGAAGCCGCTGGACGACTCGCGCTGAGAGGTGGTCACCGCAGCGCTGGCCAGCCGGCCGTCCGCCGCCCAAGCGCTCGGCAGCGCCCACAGGCCGGCACACAAGACCACGGTCGGCAACCAACGCTTCGACATGCGCTGCTTGGCTGATCGGCAGCCCCGACGAGTGGCCCACGAAAGCGGGTTGTGCCTGAAGCTCATTTGTTCTAGTATTTGCGCAATGACGCAATAAGTCAAGGATGGCATGTCGAACGTGCAAGATCCGTTGCTCACACTATCAAGCAGGCGTCAGGCATGATTGCGCTCGATCAAACTCTCACGTGCATTTACATGGAAGGTCTTCCGAAGGAGGCGCTCGAGCGGGTGGCGGAGTACTTCCAGGTGTTGTCGGAACCGACGCGGCTGACGCTGCTGAACCTGCTGCGCGACGGCGAGCTGAACGTCAGCGAACTCGCGCAGCGTTCCGGCTACACCGTCACCAACGCCTCACGCCACCTGACGCTGCTGACGCAGCACGGCCTGGTCGCGCGCGAAAGCCGCGGCACGAGCGTGTACTACCGCATCGCCGACGCATCGGTGTACGCGCTGTGCGATCTGGTGTGCGGCAACATCGCGCGCCAGTTCGAACGCTCGGCCGCCGACCGGGCCTTGTTCGTCGCCGGCACGAAGCGCGGCGCCACTGCCACGCCGGTCAAGCCACGCCCGCGCGGCCGCAACAAGGCGAATTGATCGGGCCGGTTCGGCCCGCCGAATCCGGCCCTTCGAGGCCGCAAGTTCTTCGCGCTCGCCCGCAGGCTCGCGGCGCGGGCGAGCGCGCGGGCGAGCGCGCGCGACGGCGACGGCCGCCTCGCGTCCAGCGCGCTGCGCTGCGGACCGCGGACCACAGCGCCGGTCGCGGATCTCGGCGCCGTGCGGGCGCGGATGAGGGCAGACGCGGCTTCAGTTCGGCTTGATCGCCACCTTGAGCACGCCGTCGCGCTGGTGAGAGAACAACTCGTACGCTGCGACGATGTCGTCGAGCTTGAACTGGTGCGTGACCATCACCCCCAGGTCGATGCGACCCGCCTCGACGACGTTCATCAGACGACGCATACGTTCCTTGCCACCCGGACACAACGCGGTATTGATCTTGTGGTCGCCCAGGCCGGCCGCAAAGGCAGACAACGGAATGACGAGGTCGCCCGAATACACGCCCAGGCTGGACAGCGTGCCGCCGGGTCTGAGCACGCGCAGCGCCGACTCGAACGTCGCCTGCGTGCCGAGCGCCTCGATCGACGCGTCGGCGCCCTTGCCGCCGGTCAGCTTCATGACCTCGTCGACGACGTCGCAATGCTTGTAGTTGAGCGTGACGTCGGCGCCCATCTTTCTGGAGATCTCCAGACGATGGTCGCTGCCGTCGACGCCGATGACGGTGGTCGCGCCGAGCAGGCGGGCGCCGGCGGTCGCGCACAGGCCGATCGGTCCCTGCGCAAAGACGACGACCGTGTCACCGATCTTGATGTTGGCGTTCTCAGCGCCCTTGAAGCCGGTCGACATGATGTCTGGGCACATCAGCACCTGTTCGTCACTCAGGCCGTCGGGAATGGGCGCCAGGTTGGCCTGTGCGTCGGGCACCAGCACGTATTCGGCCTGCGTGCCGTCGATCAGATTGCCGAAACGCCATCCGGCTGTGGCCTTGTAGCCATGGCAACCACAAAGACCCCTGGCGACGAGGTAGCTGCCGTCCTGCGACGGGCTGCCATCCTGCGCGGCGTAGGAGTTGAAGTCGGGGCAGATCGCGCCTGCGATCACACGCTGACCTTCGGTGTAGCCCTGCACGGCACTGCCGAGTTTTTCGATCACGCCGACCGGTTCGTGACCGACCGTCAGTCCCTTGGCAACCGGGTATTCGCCCTTGAGGATGTGCACGTCGGTGCCGCAAATCGTGGTCGTGGTGATCCTCATCAGCGCGTCGTTGGGTCCGACATCAGGGATCGGCTTGTCGGCGATCTCGATGCGACCGGGTTCGACAAAGATGGCGGCTTTCATGCGGGTGGTCATGGCAGTTTTCCTTGCGGGGGGTGGGCTTCGATACCAGGATTTTCAGCGCGGCGCTGCAGCGCGCGTGCACCTCGCTTCGGCGGCGAGCGCAAGGCGTCGTCCTGCACGGCAGTTGTCATGGTTTGCAAGGGTGGACCTCTCGAGGTCGCTGGAGGAAGCGAGGCTGGCACCGTTGGCCAGGCCATTCCAGTGTGTCGTCGCCGGCGCCGTCAACACCGGCGCGCTGGCCTGGGCGCACGTGCGCCCACCGTGGTCCCCAGCCGCGCCGATGCGGTGCGCCCCCATGTGGCGGCTGGTTTCCGCTGCGGTAGGGTGCTGTCGACCAGTGCCTGACCGATTTCAGCGGGCGGCCCTTCAAGCGGCAGCTCTTGATGTCGATCAAGGATAGCCTCGATCGTCGGAACAACAATCGACTCGAACCCCGGTCGCCCACGTGATCGGCTGCCCCTGGCGCGGCCAGATCTGATCGAATCCACCCGAAGAGAACATGCCCGCATTGATCGATCGATGGCGTGCCGAGCACGTGCACTTCTCGATGCTGCTCGATGTGCTGCAACAGCAGATCGACGAGTTTCACAGCGGCGGAGCAGTGAACCTCGGCGCAATGCGCGATATCGTGTCCTACCTCTGCGAGTTCGCAGACCTCGCCCACCATCCGCGCGAGGATGCGGCATTTGCTCGGCTCGTGGCACGCGACCCGACGCTGCAGCTGTCCGTCAACCGGCTGCTGCAGGAGCATCGCGTCATTGCCGCAGCCGGTGAAGAGTTGATGATGCGCCTGGACGAGGCCATCGTCGGTGCGGTGGTTTCGCGGTCCAGCATCGAAGCGCCCGCTGCGCTGTACGTCGCCTACTACCGGCACCACCTCGCCATCGAGGAAAGGGAGATCTTGCCGCGCGCCGTCCGCCTGCTCACTGCCGAGGACTGGAACGCCGTCGAAAGTGCAGCGACCGAGGGTACGGACCCGATGTTCGATGGCGGTAACGAAGGTCCCTACCCAGAGTTGCGGCTACTCCTGGCGAGCAGAACGTCGCCAGCAGACTGACTAGGGCTCCCGGCCTGAGCGGCCGGGCGGTTTCGTGCGCGGCGGTCGATCAAGACAACGCGTCGAGGAGCAAGGCCTGAAGCACGAAACATCGACGGTCGTCGGCTGAGGCGACGCCTTCCAGCGCCTCGGCAAGTTTTGCGGTGGGGTGGCGGGCCGACGCGATGCCATCGAACACCGGTACCCCCGCCTGGCGGCTGAGCGTGGCGACAAGCTCCTGCGGGATGCCCTGGAATGCGAGCGCGTCATACAGCCGCCCCAGCAGCCGGGCCGTGTCGGCCAACTCCGACTCGGAGGACCCGAGAAGCAGGCGCGGACGAACGTAGGCCACCGTGGCGCCCAGCGCCTTTGCCGCGGCCACGAACAGCCGGGCATCGGCAGCGTGGTCGATCCCCGCCACGACTGCGATGTTCTTGCCGCGCAGCGACGGGCGAACCGAGCCGTGCCGGGCGGCGTCCGCCAGCTCACGCGCACGCTGCGTGACGGCGGCCAGTCGGGCCGCCGAGAACGCGCACCGGGCATCCGTTGCCGCTGCAGCGTTTGCGATGGCCTTCATGGCTTAGTGTCTTGTATGCAATGCCGGGCTGCGAGCGTATCGCTGGCACCGTCTACTGCGTTGACGCCGATCAACGCGGCAGGTGGCGGCAGGTGGTGATACACAGGCATCACCGTCTGTTCACACAGCGTTACCGCGCGTTGGTTGGCGGCGGGAAGCGCGTCCCTAGGATGGCTTCACATCGACAGTTGCCCCAGGAGAACGACATGTTTGCGACACCCGCGACCGCCAGTGATCACGA
>JBDTUO010000127.1:0-7507 GCA_040007675.1 Rubrivivax sp. | reverse complement strand
GAGCACCGCGGCGACGACGAACAACGCGCTGCAGATCAGGTAGACCGCAGTCGGGTCGGTGCTGTTGGGCGGCATCGGGACGCTGGTGGTGGCGCTGCTGTGGCACCGCCTGTTCCCGGCGCTGGCGCGGCGCGACGGCCTGGTCGCCGTCACGCCGGGCCCCGGGCACGGCCCGCCCGGGGATGCCGGGTGATCAGGCCGCCACCAGGCGCCGCGCGTCGAGGCTGGCCGGGCCGGCGCCGAACGAGAACACGAGCAGCAGGCCACCGACGACGGCGAGGTTCTTCATGAACATCAGCTGCTGCAGCATGGCCTGATCGGCCGGGACCGCCCAGAAGTTGTGGAACAGCAGCGATGCGAGCAGCGTGAACAGCGCCAGCGCGAGCGCCGCCCAGCGAGCCTGAAACCCGACCGCGAGCGCCAGGCCCGCGACGACTTCCAGCGCCGCGGTCGCCAAGGCCAGCACCTGCGGCATCGGCAGGCCCTTGCTGGCGATATAGCCGGCAGTGCCTTCGAGGCCCGCGAACTTCGAGAAGCCCGCGAGGATGAACATCAGCGCCAGCATGAGGCGGGCGACGAGCACGACGGAAACGATCGGGGCGGTGGTGGTGGTGGTGGTTGTCAAAACGAAGAACTCCTAAGAGGGACAGAGGCGAAGCCCGAAGAGAAAGAGAGAGCAACGAAGGGAAGGGCAAGGGGGAACGGAGGCGAGGGTAAAGGCCTGCGAGACGGGCGCCTTCAGGCCGAGTGAGCAAGGTCGAACACGAGCACTTCGGCGGCGCGGCCACCGCCCAGGCGCAGCGCCGGCTCGCCGGCCAGCGTCAGCGCGTCGCCGGCCCGCAGCGGCTGGCCGTTGGCCTGCACCTCGCCGCGTGCAACGTGCACGTACGTCAGCCGGGTGGGGTCGAGCGCGAGCTCCGCGTGCTCGTCGCCGTCGAACAGCCCGGCCCGGATCGACGCATCGGCGTGCAGCGTGACCGATCCATCGTGCCCGTCAGGCGACGCCACCAGCGCCAAACGGCCGCGTTTGGCGGCGGCGTCGAAGTGCTTCTGCTCGTAGCCTGGCTCGATCCCGCGCTGTCGCGGCAGGATCCAGATCTGCAGGAAGTGGGCGGCGTCCTGCCGGGAGTGGTTGAACTCGCTGTGCCGCACGCCGGTGCCGGCGCTCATGCGCTGAACATCACCGGGGCGGATGACGCCCGCAGCAGCACCCGCCTGGCCATTGCCCAGGTCGTCCTGGTGCGCCAGCGCGCCGTCGAGCACGTAGCTGACGATCTCCATGTCTTGGTGGCCGTGGGCGCCGAAGCCGGTGCCGGGGGCGATGCGATCCTCGTTGATGACGCGCAGGTTGCCCACGCCCATGTGGCGCGGGTCGTGGTAGTCGGCGAACGAGAAGCTGTGAAAACTGTCGAGCCAGCCGTGATCGGCGTGACCGCGGTCTTCGGATCGGCGCAGGGTGAACATCGCAGGGGTCTCCAGTGCCCTGATGGTGCCGCGACCGGAGCGTCTGACGGTCGGGCGCCGGTGACGACCCCATTCAAGACATTTGAAGGCGCGTCACAATCGAGGTGCTATGACCGACCGCCGCAACGTGCTGACGCCGGAGGCGCTGGCGATGATGGACACCATCGCGCGCAGCGGCAGTTTCGCCGCTGCCGCGCGCGAGATGGGGCGCGTGCCGTCGGCGCTGACCTACAGCGTGCGCCAGCTCGAAGACGCGCTCGATGTGCTGCTGTTCGACCGCAGTTCGCGCCAGGCGCAACTGACGCCGGCCGGCACCGAACTGCTGGTCGAGGGGCGGCGGCTGCTGCAGGAAGTGGACGCGGTCGCCAATCGCGTCCGGCGCGTCGCCAGCGGCTGGGAAACGCAGTTGTCGATCAGCATCGACGACATCGTCTCGACGACGACCGTGTTCGAGCTCGTCGAGGCCTTCTGCGGCGTCTGCGTGCCCGGCGTTGCCGGCAGCACCGGCCCCGGTACGCGCCTGCGGCTGCGCACCGAGGTTCTCGCCGGCACCTGGGAGTCCTTGGTGTCGGGCCAGGCCGACCTCGCGATCGGCGTCGCCGGCGAGCTCGCCAACCCGGGCGGCATCGAGCTGCGGCCGCTCGGCGAACTGGGCTTCGTGTTCTGCATCGCACCGCACCATGCGCTGGCCAGCGGCGACGGGCCGGTGGAGGCGCACGAGTTGCTGCGTCACCGGGCCGTCGCGGTGGCGGACACGGCGCAGCGACTGACGCCGCTGACGGTCAACCTGCTGCCGGGCCAGGACGTGCTGACGGTGCCCAACATGCGGATGAAGCTCGAGGCCCTGCTGCGCGGCCTGGGCTGCGGCTACCTGCCGGCGCCGCTCGCCCGCCTCCAGCTCGAGGCGGGTCGGCTGGTGTCGCGCGCGGCGCCGCGCGGCGACCAGGTCACGCGCTTGTTCTACGCCTGGCGGACCGAACGCGGCCCGCACGGCCTGGGCAAGGCCTTGCAATGGTGGCTCGACCAGCTCGACAGCCCCGTGACCCGGCGCGCACTGATCGAGCGCCAGGCCGGGTTGCTGCCCGGCTGAGGCGCGGCGTGCCGTCGCGCGCCATGCCGTGAGTTCGGGGCCGCTCCCCCTTGTCGGCCCCTACATCGGCCGTTTTGCGCCCTCCCCGACCGGGCCGCTGCACGCCGGATCGCTGACCGCCGCGCTCGCGAGCTGGCTCGACGCGCGCGCCCACCGCGGACGCTGGTTGCTGCGCATCGAGGACGTCGACACGCCGCGCTGCGTGCCGGGCATGGACCGCGTGATGCTCGACCAGCTCGGCGCCTGCGGCCTGCTGCCGGACGGCCCGCCGTGGCGCCAGTCCGCGCGCGGCGCAGCCTATGCGGGCGCGCTGCAGTCTCTGGTCGCGCAGGCCATGGCCTATCCCTGTGACTGCAGCCGACGCGAGATCGACGCCACGCTCGCGGCCGCCGGCGTGCTGCACACGCGCTTCGTCGAACGGGTCTATCCGGGCACCTGCCGCCCGGAGCGCGGCGGACCCCGGGGCCGGACGCACCGTGCCTGGCGGCTGCGCGTCGACGGCGAGGTGCACTGGACCGATCGCCGCCTCGGGCCGCAGCGGCAGGACGTCGCCACGACCGTCGGCGACATCGTGCTGCGGCGCGCCGACGGCGCCTGGGCCTACCAGCTCGCGGTCGTCGTCGACGACGCGGCGCAAGGTGTGAGCGACGTCGTGCGCGGCGCCGACCTGGCCGACAACACCGCCCGCCAGATCCTGCTGCAACGCGCGCTCGGCGTGCCGACGCCACGCTACCTGCACACGCCGCTGGTGCTCGGCGCCGACGGCCACAAGCTGTCCAAGCAGAACGGCGCCGCGCCGCTCGACGTGTCGAGCGCGGCCGCCGCGGTGGCCGCGCTGCGGGCGGCCGCTGCGGTGCTCGGCCTGCCGCCGCTCGCCGCCGCCGCCACGGCGCCCGCCGAGTGGCTCGCCGCGGCCGTGCCGGCGTGGGCTGGCATGATGGCGCCCTTTGCATGAGGGAGCACCGACCGATGATCAAGACCGCGAGCGGCCTGCAGTACGAAGACACCGTGCCCGGCGACGGCGACGCCGCCGTGAGCGGCCAGCGCGTCAAGGTGCACTACACCGGCTGGCTGCACGACCCCGCTGCCGCCGACGGCCGCGGACGCAAGTTCGACTCCAGCAAGGACCGCGGCGACCCGTTCAGCTTCCCGCTCGGCGCCGGCCACGTGATCGGCGGCTGGGATGAAGGGGTGCAGGGCATGCAGGTCGGCGGCACACGCGTGCTGCTGATCCCGCCCGAACTCGGCTACGGCGCGCGTGGCGCCGGCGGCGTCATCCCGCCGGACGCGACGCTGGTGTTCGAAGTCGAGTTGCTCGGCCTCTGACGCCACGCCGGGCCGTCGTCCCGGCACGGGTCTGCGATGCTCGAAGCCCTGGCGACGCTGCTCGCGTTCCAGCTGCTCGGTGAGGCGCTGGTGCAGCTCGGGCGGCTCCCGGTCCCGGGCCCGGTGCTCGGGATGGCGCTGCTGTTCATCGCGTGGCCGGCGCTGCGCCGGCTGCACGATCGCCTGGGCCACGTCGCCGACACGCTGCTCGCGAACTTCGGGTTGCTGTTCGTGCCCGCCGGCGTCGGCGTGATGCTGCACGCCGGGCTGATCGCCGCCTGGTGGGCGCCGCTGCTGCTCGGCGTCGTCGCCAGTTCTGCGGCCACGATCGCGCTCGGCGCCTGGATGTTCGAGCGCCTGCGGCGTGGGCGCCACGGCGGGGCGCCGCGATGAGCGCGGTCGAACTGTCGACACCGGTGGCCCGCGTGCAGGCGCTGTGGGTCTACCTCGGCGCGACCCCGCTGCTGTGGCTGTTGCTGACGCTGGGCGCCTATGTGCTGGCGCTGCGCCTGCAGCGACGGCTCGGCGGTTCGCCGTGGGCGAACCCGGTGCTGCTGTCGGTGGCGGGCCTGGTCGCCCTGCTGAGCCTGACCGGCACGCCGTACGCGAGCTACTTCGACGGCGCGCAGTTCGTGCACTTCCTGCTCGGCACCGCGACCGTCGCGCTGGCGATCCCGTTGCGGCGTCAGTGGGCCGAGGTGAAGGCCACGCTCGGACCGGCGGCGCTGACGCTGCTCGCCGGCAATGTCGTCGGCGCCGCCGTGGCGATGGGGGTGCTGCGCGCCGCGGGCGCGCCGCGCGAACTGATCGCGTCGATCGCGCCGCGCGGCGTCACCGCCCCGGTGGCGATGGCGGTGGCCGAGCGGATCGGCGGCTTACCGTCGCTGACCGCGGTGCTGGTAATCGCCAGCGGCATCCTGGGGGCCACCATGGCCACGCCGCTGCTGAACGCGCTGCGCATCCACGACTGGGCGGCGCGCGGGCTGGCGGTCGGGATGGCGGCGCACGGCATCGGGACCGCCCGCGCGTTCCAGGTGAACGTGGTGGCCGGCAGCTTCGCCGGCGCCGCGATGGCGGTATCCACCCTCCTGACCTCGGCGCTGGTGCCCTGGCTGCTGCCGCTGTTCACCTGAGAACGCCGGCCGCGGTCGGTCCATGCTCGGCACCGGGCGCTTCGGCTCCAGGCCGTCGATGACTGCCGCCGGGATCGGCTGCGTCGTGAAGCGCTGGATGCGGTGGATCATGCCGGCGTCGCGACGCTCGGCCAGCGTCACCGCCAGGCCTGCGCGCCCCGCGCGGCCGGTGCGGCCGATGCGGTGCACGTAGTCCTCGGCCTTCATCGGCAGCCCGTAGTTGATGACGTGGCTGATCGTCGGCACGTCGATGCCGCGCGCGGCGACGTCGGTCGCGACGAGCACGCGCAGGTCACGCGTGCGCAGCCCGTGCAGCACGCGGGTGCGACGGCCCTGCGGCATGCCGCCGTGCAGCGACGCGACCCGGTGCCCCATCTCGTGCAGGCGGTCGGCCAGCCAGTCGGCGTCGCGCTGGGTGCTCGTGAACACGAGCGCCTGGTCGACGCTGCGTTCGGTCAGGATGTGGTCGAGCAGCGCGTTCTTGTGCGCGCCGTCGTCGGCCCAGTGCAGGCGCTGCTCGATGTCGGCATGGGTGTCGGTGTGCGACGCGATGTCGATGCGCTGCGGATCGCGCAGCAACTGGCGCGCCAGCCCACCGACGTGGCCGCCGAAGGTCGCGCTGTACATCACTGTCTGACGTGCCTTCGGCAGTGCCTCGGCGATGTGGTGGATGTCGTCGATGAAGCCCATGTCCAGCATGCGGTCGGCTTCGTCGAGCACCAGCATCTCGACGTGCGCGAGCACCGCCTTGCCGCTGGCCATGTGGTCCATCAGGCGGCCCGGGGTGGCGATCAGCAGGTCGAGCGGACCACGCAGCGCCTTCAGCTGGGCGCCGTACGGCACGCCGCCGACGACGGTGGCCACGCGCAGGCCGGGAATGTGGCGGCCGTAGTTCTCGGCAGCTTGCGCCACCTGCAGCGCGAGCTCACGCGTCGGCGCCAGCACCAGCACCCGCGGGCCATAGGTCGTGAAACGGTCGCGTCGCACGCCACTGCCCTGTGCTTCCTGGCGCGCGGCCAGTACGCGGATGAGTGCGGGCAGCACGAAGCTGGCGGTCTTGCCGCTGCCGGTGTTGGACGCGACCATCAGGTCGCGGCCGGCAATCGCCGGCGGGATGGCCTGCTGTTGCACCGGGGTCGCGGTGTCGTAGCCGGCGTCGGCGAGCGCCTGCGCCAGGCGCGGGTCGAGGTTCAGTGATGCAAATGACATGGAAGCGATCTTCTCGGTCGGCGCGCGCCACGGGCACGCCGGCGCGCACCGGGGAGTCGGCCGCGTCAGGGTGGAGTCGCTGGATCGAGAAACGGGACTCGGGGCGACGGCATCGCCGCCCGACGGCAGCCTCGGGCGGCTGCCTGCACGCCGAGAGCCGGCGCGGTCAGAGGAGATGAACGAAAACGCGGATTCTATCCGGGTTCGCCCTAGGGCGCTAGGGTCGCTCCTCCAAACCACCGCCCGTACCGCCAGCTGGTGCTGACGGCAGCCCTCAAACCGCCTTCAGCTACAGGCGGTAGCGCTCAAACCGCCAGCAGGTGCAGGCGATAGTGCAGCAGCTCGTCGATCGACTCGTGGATGTCGGCCAGCGCGGTGTGCGCCTGCGCCTTCTTGAAGCCGTCGAGCACCGCGGGTTTCCAGCGCCGCGCCAGCTCCTTGAGCGTGCTGACGTCGAGGTTGCGATAGTGGAAGAAGGCTTCCAGCGCCGGCATGTCCTTGGCGAGGAAGCGCCGGTCCTGGCAGATCGAGTTGCCGCACATCGGGCTCCTGCCCTTGGGCACGAAGGCCTGCAGGAACGTCATCACCGCAGCCTCGGCGGTCGCCTCGTCGATGGTCGACGCCTTCACCCGGTCGATCAGCCCGCTGCGGCCGTGCGTGCCCTTGTTCCAGGCATCCATCGCGTCCAGCGTCGCGTCGCTCTGGTGGAGCGCGAACACCGGGCCTTCGATCCTCAACGTCAGTTGCGGATCCGTCACGACGACCGCGATCTCGATGATGCGGTCGTTGACGGCATCGAGCCCGGTCATCTCGAGGTCGATCCAGACCAGGTTGTGTTCGCTGCTCGGCAGGGCGGAGTGGGTCATGGGAGTCGAGGGGGATGAGAACGGCCAGTGCCGGGGCGGCGGATTCTGGCGCAAGCCTACACTCCGCGGCGATGCAGCCGTCCACCGTCACGCTGAGCTTCGCCGCGCTGGTGCTGGTGTCGCTCGTGGCGCGCCTGTGGCTGGCGGCGCGCCAGATGCGCCATGTCGTTCAGCACCGCGACCGCGTTCCGGCGCCCTTCGCGGGCACGGTGACGCCGGCGATGCACCAGAAGGCCGCCGACTACACGCTGGCCAAGGGCCGGCTGTCGCTGCTGTCGATCGGCCTGGGCACGCTGGTGCTGCTGGGCTGGACGCTGCTCGGCGGCCTCGACAGCCTCAACGTCGCCTTGCGCGACGCCCTGCAGCCGCGCTTCGGCGACCTGCCCTACCAGCTCGCGCTGCTCGCCGCCTTCGTCGCC
>JBDTUO010000126.1:0-7540 GCA_040007675.1 Rubrivivax sp. | reverse complement strand
CATGACGTGGTCGCGCAGCGCGACGCCGCGCGTGACCTGGATGTAGACCAGCTGGTCCTCGGCGCCGGTCTTGGCGTGCAGCGCCTCGACCAGGCGTCGGCAGCGCTCGAGCCAGGCCTCACGGGCGTGCGGCGCGCGGATGCGGGTCCTGGTCAGCCCGCGTGCGAGACGGGCCAGGTGCTCGTCGAAGCGGAACAGGCGCTGTCCGTAGACCGGCACGACCTCGTAGACGCCGTCGCCGAAGATGAACCCGCGGTCGAGCACGCCGACCTTGGCCTCGTTCAGCGGCAGGTACTCGCCGTTCAGATAGCACAAGGTGTCGGGCAGGGCGGTCATCGGCGTCTCCGGTCGTGCGTGCTGACGGTCAGGGCGGCGGCAGCGGCGCCTTAGGGTACTACTTGATCCACAGCCGCAGCGAGTCCCACGCGCGGCCGAAGACGCCGGCCAGCGGCACCGGCTCCATCACCTGCAGCGGCAGCGTGCGCACCGCATCGCCGGCCGCCGTGGTGATGTGGATCTTGCCGACCGTCTGGCCCTGCTGCAGCGGCGCGACCAGCGGGTCGGTGCGCTCGATCGAGGTCTTCAGCTTCGCGCCTTCGCCGCGCGGCACGGTGACGAACAGGCCGCCGCGCGGGCCGAGGCCGACCTCGGACTTCTCGCCCTTCCAGACCGGCACCGCCGCGACCGGCTTGCCCGGCTCGAACAGGCGCACCATGTCCCACGCCTGCCAGCCCCAGTTCAGCAGTTTCTGGCTCTCGCTGGCGCGGCCGTCGCGCGAGCCGGTGCCGAGCACGACCGACAGCAGGCGGCGCTCGCCGTTGGGCATGGCGCGCTTCGCGCTCGCGACCAGGCAGTAGCCGGCGGCGTCGGTGTAGCCGGTCTTCATGCCGTCGACCGAGGGGTCGCGCCCGAGCAGCATGTTGCGGTTGTCCTGCTTGATCTTGTTGAAGGTGTAGTCGCGGATCGAGTAGTAGCGGTAGCCGTCCGGGAAGTCCTGGATGATGTGCATCGCCACCACCGCCATGTCGCGCGCACTGCTGTAGTGGCCCGGTTCGGTCAGGCCGGTGACGTTCTTGAACTGGGTGTTCTTCAGGCCCCAGGCCTGCGCCTGACGGTTCATCAGCGCGACGAACGCCTCGACCGAGCCGGCGACGCCCTCGGCCAGCGCGACCGACGCGTCGTTGCCGCTCTGTACGATGGTGCCGCGCAGCAACTCGTCGACGGTGGGCGTCATCTTCGGATCGATGAACATCAGCGAGCCGCCCGACTTGCGCTCGTTCCATGCCAGCACCGACACCGGCAGCGTCTGCTCGAGCGTCAGCTTCTTGTCGCGCAGCGCCTGGAACACCAGGTAGGCCGTCATCAGCTTGGTCAGCGACGCCGGTTCGGCCTGCGCATCGGCATCGCGTTCGGCCAGCACCTGCTGGCTCGTGACGTCGAACAGGATGTACTGGCGGGCCGCGATCTCCGGCGGCTGGGGCACCTGCGCGGCGGCGGGCGAGGACGTGAAGGCGGCGGCGAGCGCCAGCAGCAGGGCGTAGAGTCTTTGCATCGGGACGCGGGAGGCGGAAAAATGGGGCGGGCTAGCGGTGCCAGGCACCGGTGACGAGTTGTTTGAGCAGTCCGAGCTGCCCGTGGAAGAAGTGGCCGACGCCCGGCACGACCGTCACCGGCAGCGTCTGCGGGCGGGCCCAGTCGAGCACGTCGGCCAGCGGCACGACGTCGTCGGTCTCGCCGTGCACGACCAGCGTGTCCTGCGACACCGCTGGCGGGGAGAAGTTCGCGACCGCCGGGCCGATCAGCACGAGCCGCTCGGGCGGCGGCGCCAGCCGCGCGGCGGCGTGGGCGGCCATCGCGGCACCGAACGAGAAGCCGCCGAGCACCAGCGGCGTGCCGGGCGGGTGGTGGGCGCGCTGTGCCTCGACCACCGCGAGCACGTCGTCGACCTCGCCGCGGCCCTCGTCCCAGCTGCCTTGCGAGGCCCCGACGCCGCGGAAGTTGAACCGCACCGTGTGGTAGCCCAGTTGCACGAAGGCGCGCGCCAGCGTCTGCACGACCTTGTTGTTCAGCGTGCCGCCATGTTGCGGGTGCGGATGACACAGCACCGCGACGCCGCGCGCCGCGGTGTCGGCCGCCGGCGCGTCGAGCGCGCCTTCCAGCGTGCCGGCCGGGCCGGCAAAGCTGACGCGCTGCGTGCCGGTGTTCATCGGCCGACGTCGGGCGGCAGGCGCAGCCGTTCCACCGGCACGCCGTTGCGGAGGTGACGCTCGACGATCTCGTCGATGTCCTGCAGGTCGACGTACGAGTACCACGTGCCTTCGGGGTACACCACCGCGACAGGGCCGCCCGCGCAGCGGTCGAGGCAGCCCGCCTTGTTCACGCGCACCTGCCCCGGACCGGCGAGACCGGCGGCCTTCACGCGCCGCTTGCAGTGGTCGAACGCGGCCTGCGCGTCGTGCTGCGCGCAGGCCGCCTCACCGTTGTCGCGCTGGTTCAGGCAGAAGAAGATGTGCCGCGCGTAGTAACTCATCGTCGGGATTGTAGGCAGCCGCCTGCGGGGCCCCGGGGCTCAGGGCGCCCGGCCCCTGCGCGCGATGACGCGCCGCAGCAGCCAGCCCAGCGCGGCGTAGGGCCACAGCCAGCCCACCCACTGCGCCAGCCCGTGAAACCGGATGAAGCGACCCTGCTCCCAGGCCTGCAGGCTCTGTTCCAGGTACGGGTCGCTCGGCGCCTGCGCCACCAGCGTCACCAGCGCGGTCAGGCCGACCAGCCCGAGGGCCGCGACCGCACGGCGCGGCAGCGGCGCCAGCACGATGGCGGCCACCAGGCCGACCGCCAGACCGGGCAGGGTGCTCGGCGCGAACCCCGCCAGCGCGTGCTGCGGCCCGTAGTTCAGCACCGTCGACAAGGTCAGCAGCGCCGTCGTCAGAACGGTCGCACCGAGCGCCAGCCCGACGCGGCGCCAACCGGCCGCCACCACGCTGAACGCCAGCAGGCACGGCGCCAGAAGGCCGAGCCCGGTCACCAGCGTCTCGGCCGCAAAACCGAGGCGCGCGGGCGACGCCGACGGCAGCCACAGCGTCGACCACGCTCCGCCCAGGCCTGCCAGCGCCTCGGCCAGCAGCGGCTGCAGGCGCGGGCCGATCTGGCCGAGGCCGAGCGCGACCGGCGCCGGGAACAGCAAGGCCACCGGCCACAGCAGCAGCAGCACCACGGCGCCGGCGGCGTCGGCGTCGAACCAGCGCTGCCAGGCCGCCTGCAGGCGCTGCGGCCAGCCGAACGCCTGCAGGCCCGGCGCGATCAGCGCCCCGGTCGCCGCGCCGGCGCTGTTGAGCGCCCAATCCATCAGCGACGGGTGACGGCCCGGCAGGAAGTGCTGCGCCACCTCCGCCGCGTACGACAGCGCGGCCGGCAGCACGGCGCCGAGCAGGATGGCGCCCCAGCGACGTGCCCCCGGGCCGCTGGCGGCGAGCGCGACCAGCAGCCCGAGCGGGAGGTAGCCGAAGAAGTTGGCCGCGAGGTCGAACGGCAGCCGGTACGGCGGCCACGGCAGCACGAGCAGTTCCGTCGCGTCGCGCCCGGGTGGCCAGCGCCACGCCTCGAACGGGTACAGGCTGGCGTAGAGGATCAGGGCCGCGAACAGCGCCGCGAAGCGGCCCGAGAGGCTGCGCGGCGGGGCGGCAGGCGGCATCAGAAGGGTTTGACCACCACCAGCACGACGATGGCGGCGAACAGCAGCACCGAGACCTCGTTGAACACCCGGTACCAGCGGTCGCTGTGCGGGTTGTCCAGGCCCTCGAAGCGGCGCAGCAGGCGCCGGCAGGCGTGGTGGTAGCCGATCACGCCGACCACGGCCAGCAGCTTGGCGTGCATCCAGCCCGCGCCGCGCCCGACCCCGTAGCCCAGCCACAGCCACAGGCCGAAGGCCAGCGCCGGCACCATCAGGAAACTGCTGAAGCGGTACAGCCGGCGGGCCATCAGCAGCAGCCGTTCGCGCTCGGCGTGGCTGTCGGACGGCACGAGGGCGAGGTTGACGAACAGGCGCGGCAGGTAGAACAGGCCGGCGAACCAGCTCACCACGAACACGATGTGCAGGGCCTTGACCCAGAGAACGCCGGAACTCATCGGGCTCATTATCGGCGGCGTGGCAACGAACGGTCCGGGCGCGCGGCGACCGCTCGAGAACCGCGCGGCTGGCACGCGCCGAGGCTGCGGTTCCACGAAGGCAGGCAGCGGTCGCACCCCTTGCGGCTATCATCTGCCGCGCAGTCTGGCAGCGCGGTCATGGCCGCAGTCGGTGCGTGCGGGCACCCCGTGCGACGCTCGCCTTGCCGGCCCCGCACCCCCCACCCGCTGCCCTTGATGCCGCCGTGACGACCGACCGCGTGCCCCTGCCCCCGTTCCCCACCAGCCGGCCGCGGCGCCTGCGGCGTGATGCGTTCACGCGCGCGCTGGTGCGCGAACACCGGCTCGCGCCGGAAGACCTGATCCTGCCGGTGTTCGTGCTCGACGGCGAACGCCAGGTGCAGGACGTCGCCAGCATGCCGGGGGTGCAGCGGCGCAGCATCGACGGCCTCTTCGCGGTCGCCGAACAGTGCCTGGCGCTGGGCGTGCCGGTGATGGCGCTGTTCCCGGTCATCGACCCGGCGCTGAAGACACCCGACGGCCGCGAGGCGACCAACCCGGACGGCCTCGTGCCGCGGGCGCTGCGTGAGCTGAAGCAGCGTTTTCCGCAACTCGGGCTGTTGACCGACGTCGCGCTCGACCCGTACACCAGCCACGGCCAGGACGGCCTGCTCGACGACAGCGGCTACATCCTGAACGACGCCACGGTCGAGGTGCTGGTCAAGCAGGCCCTGAACCAGGCCGCTGCCGGCGTGGACATCGTCGCCCCCAGCGACATGATGGACGGCAGGATCGGCGCGATTCGCGCCGCGCTCGAATCGAGCGGCGCGATCCATACGCGCATCATGGCCTACAGCGCCAAGTACGCGAGCGCCTTCTACGGCCCGTTCCGCGACGCCGTCGGCTCGGCCGCGAACCTCGGCAAGAGCAACAAGAAGGTCTACCAGATGGACCCGGGCAACAGCGACGAGGCGCTGCGCGAGGTGGCGCTCGACATCGCCGAGGGCGCCGACATGGTGATGGTCAAGCCCGGCATGCCCTATCTGGACATCCTTTGTCGCGTGAAGGAAGCGTTCCGCATGCCGACCTTCGTCTACCAGGTCAGCGGCGAGTACGCGATGCTCAAGGCCGCAGCGGCCAACGGCTGGCTCGACCACGACGCGGTGATGATGGAATCGCTGCTGGCGTTCAAGCGCGCGGGCGCTGACGGTGTGCTGAGCTATTTCGCTCTCGACGCCGCGCGCCAGCTGCGCCAGGCGGCGCGCTGATGGCGCAGGCCGCAGCGGCGCTGCCGCCGGCCGGCGCTGTGATGCGAATCTTCCACGTCGCCGTCGACCGCTTCACCGAGCTCGACGCGCTGCCGGTCACGTTGCCGGCCACCGGATTCCTCTGGATCGGTCTGGCGCGCCGGGTGTTCGAGCAGCGGCTGACCGAGGTGCAGGGCCTGCTGCACGGCTGGACCGGCGGCGCGCTGGTGGACCTGCACGTGTCGGACCTGCTGAACGATCAGCTGACGAGCCAGTACGACTACACCTCGTGGTACGACCTGGTCGTGTTCCGGCGGCTCGCCGCGGGCAGCACCGCGCTCGACGACGCCCCCGGCAGCGAGGCGTTGGCGCTGGCCGCGATCGACACCAGCCCGGTCGGCTTCGCGGTCTTCGACCGGGTTTTGCTGACGGTGCACTCGAACGAATGTGCGGTGCGCGAGTTCTTCGCCCAGCGGCTGACGAGCCAGGCTGCCGGCGTCGAGGCGCGCGGCACCGCGCGGCTGCCGTCGAGTCCGGCGGACCTGATGCTGCGCATGGTCAACCACATGGTCGACAGCTACCTCGACCTGCGCCGCCAGCTCACGCGCCGGCTCGGCCTGCTGCAGCAGCAGTTGCTCGACCCGGAGAGCCATTTTCGTGACTGGCAGATGGTGCTCGGTTCGCGCAATGCGCTGCACCTGCTGGAGGACACCTGTGAAGACCAGCGCAGCGCGCTCCAGGAGTGGATCGACGCGCTCGACGAGTGGCCCACCGAAAGTGAGCCGCACGCGCGCCGCGAGCGTGAGCTGCTGCGCGTGCGCTCGCGCGACGTGCTCGAGCACGTGGAGCGCGTGCTGTCGCACGTGCGGCGCGTCGGCGAATCGGTCGAGGCGGCGGTGCAGATGCACTTCTCGGCGCTCGGCAACCGCACCAACGACATCATGCGCGTGCTGACGGTGCTGACCGCGATCTTCCTGCCGCTGAACCTCATCACCGGGTTCTTCGGCATGAACTTCGACTCGCTACCGCTGATCCACTCGACCACCGGGGTGTTGGTCATTTTCGGCCTGATGGTGGCGCTCGGGCTCGGGCTGGTCGCCTTCTTCTGGCGCCAACGTTTCATCGACCGCGACTGAGCTGCCGTCGCGGGCGCCCCAGTGCGCACGGCGGGCCGCGACTGGCGCGGCGCGCTCACGCGCCCACAGCGCCTCGAGTTGCTGGCGCCCCTGCTTGGCGATCGCGATCAGCTTGCCCTCGTCGCCCTGGAAGTGCGGCGCCATCTGGTCCATCAGCTCGATGCTGTGGCGGCGGAAACGCAAGGCCTGCGTGCGGGCGGCGTGGCGCTCCCAGCCCATGCGCTCGAGCACGCTGCGCGCGCTCATCAGCGCTGAATCGAGCGTCTCGCGTTCGATGTGCGTGATGCCTAGCGCCTGCAGCCGCGCGTAGTGGCCGACGTTGCGCGCGCGCGCCACGATCGTCAGCGCCGGAAAGTGATCGCGCACGAGCTTGGCGACCTCCACGCTCTGCTCCACGTCGTCGATCGCGAGCACGAACACGCGTGCCTTCGCGGCCCCGGCGACACGCAGCAGGTCGAGCCGTGTCGCGTCGCCGTAGAACGCCTGCCAGCCGAAGCGGCGCACGGTCTCGATCTGCTCGACGCTGTGGTCGAGCACGGTGGCGCTCAGCCCGTTGGCCGCCAGCAGCCGGCCGATGATCTGGCCGTAGCGGCCGAAGCCGGCAATCAGCACCGGCGCGTGCTGCGGCTGGTTGATCTCCGGTATCGAGCGGGCGTCCGCCTGCGAGGCCGGCCACCAGCGCGCGGCTGCCACCAACAACAGCGGCGACAGCAGCATCGACAGCGCGACCGCGGCGATCAGCAGCGACGCCGCGTCGGCGTCGATGACGCGCGCGCCGAACGCGCTCTGGAAGACGACGAAGCCGAACTCGCCGCCCTGCGCGAGCAGGATCACGAACACCGGTCGCTCGGCCGGCGGCACCGGCATCAGCCGCGCCATGGCCCACAGCACCGCGCCCTTGACCCCGAGGAAGCCGATCACCACCGCGGCGATCACGCCCGGGTGGGCAGCGACGACCGCAAAGTCGACGCCCATGCCGACGGCGATGAAGAACAGGCCGAGCAGCAGGCCCTTGAACGGCTCGAGGTCGGT
>JBDTUO010000125.1:0-7541 GCA_040007675.1 Rubrivivax sp. | reverse complement strand
CAGGATCTCGCCGATCTGCTTCGGGCTGCCGAGGTTGAACGGCTGGCCGGCGATCTCGTAGGCCTGCTGCTCGAGCGCCACCATGCGCTCGGCGAGGTCGCGGCTCTGCACGGCCAGCACCTCGGCATCGACCAGCACGCCGTGGCGCTCGATGCGCTGCAGAATCGCCGACACCGGCATCTCGATCTCGCGGTAGACGAACGCCAGCCGCGGCTCGGCCTGCAGCCGCGGCCACAGCGTCTGGTGCACCTGCAGCGCCATCTCGCTGTCCTCGCCCGAGTACTCGGTCGCCCGGGCGACGTCGACCTGCGCGAACGGGATCTGGTGCACGCCCTTGCCGCACACGTCCTCGTAGCTCAGGCCGTGGCGGCCGAGGTGGCGGTCGGCCAGCTTGTCGAGCGCGTGGGTGAGGTGCGCCTCCCAGACGTAGCTCTGCAGCAGCGTGTCGTGCATGACGCCGCGCAGCGCGACGCCGTGGTTGGCGAACACGTGCTGGTCGTACTTCAGGTTCTGGCCGACCTTGGGCCGCGCTGGGTCCTCGAGCCAGGGCCGCAGCGCCGCCAGCACCGTCTCGAGCGGCAACTGCTCGGGGGCGTCGGGCCCGGCGTGGCCGACCGGCACGTAGGCGGCGCGCCCGGGCTCGACGGCGAACGACACGCCGACGATGCGGGCGCGCATCGGGTCGAGCGAATCGGTCTCGGTGTCGACGGCGGCGATCTCGGCCGCCATCAGCCGCTGCACCCAGTCCGCCAGCCGGGCGGCGTCGGTGACGGTCTCGTACTCGCGCGCGATCGGCACGGCGGCGCGCGCCGCTGCATCAGGCGCCGGCGCCGGCGCCGCGGCCGTATCCGTGGAGCCGGACGGGGCCAGCAGCGAGGCCGGCGCGTGCGGTGCGCCCCCGGGGGACGCCGTGTCCAGTTCGCGCCGCCAGCTGCGGAAACCGAAGCGGTCGTAGAAGTCCCGCAGCGGCGCCGGATCCACCGGCCGCAACGCGAGCGTCGCGAGTGCGGGCCAGCCAGCCACGTGCGCGGTCAGGTCGCAGTCGGTGGCGACGGTGATCAGCCGGCGGCCGGTCGGCAGCCAGTCGAGCGCGCGGCGCAGGTTCTCGCCGGCCACCCCCTTGATGGCATCGGCGGCGGCGATCACGCCATCGAGCGAGCCGTGCTCGGCGATCCACTTGGCCGCCGTCTTCGGGCCGACCTTGTCGACGCCGGGCACGTTGTCGACGGCGTCGCCGATCAGCGTCAGGTAGTCGACGATGCGGGTCGGCGGCACGCCGAACTTGGCCTCGACGCCGGCGACGTCGAGCCGCTCGCTGCTCATCGTGTTGATCAGCGTGACCTGCGGCGTGACGAGCTGCGCCAGGTCCTTGTCGCCGGTCGAAATCACGACGTCGTGGCCGGCCGCGGCAGCAACCCGCGCGAGCGTTCCGATGGCGTCGTCGGCCTCGATGCCGGGCACTTCGAGCACCGGCCAGCCGAGCAGCCCGACGACCTCGTGGATCGGCGCGATCTGGCGCACCAGGTCCTCCGGCATCGGGGCGCGGGTGGCCTTGTACTGGTCGTACCAGTCATCGCGAAAGGTTCGCCCCTTGGCGTCGAACACGCACACCGCGTGCTCGGCCGGGAACTGCTCGCGCAGCTTCTTCAGCATCGCCACCATGCCGTGCAGCGCCCCGGTCGGAAAACCGTCGCCGGCGCGCAGGTCTGGCAGCGCGTGATAGGCGCGGTACAGGTAGCTGGAACCGTCGACCAGCAGCATCAGGGGCTTGCTCATGCGGTCATTGTGGCGCGCGCCGCGGCCCGTCACACCGTCGGCGGCCATGCCCGCCGCGTAGAATCGGTCGCCATGAGACGTCCTGTCGTCGCGCTCTGCGCGACCAGCCTGTTGGCCTTCGCCGGCGGTGCGGTCCGGGCCCAGGCACTGCCGGCACCGGCGGCCGCGCCTGCAGCCGCGCCGGAACCGGCCGTGCAGCGCCAGGTGCTCGAGGACGACAACGTCCGGATCGAGGAGTTGCGCGTGCGCGGGCTCAACCAGCGCCTGACCGTGCAGCCCAAGACCGCGGGCGTGCGGGCCTACGAGATCCTGCCGGACGAGCCCGGCCGGGACGGGGTCGACCGTCGGACCTCGGCCGGTCAGCGCGTCTGGCGTCTGCTGTCGTTCTGAGTTCGCGCCGCATGGCCGTCTACACCGTGGTGACGGACGACGAGGCGCGCGCGCTCGTGCAGCGCCTCGGTCTCGGGCCCCTGACCGGCAGCCTGCGCGGCATCCACCCGGGCATCGAGAACAGCAACTACTACGTCGACACCGCGCGCGGCGCCTACGTGCTGACCGTGTTCGAGCGGCTCGACGCGACGCAGCTGCCGTACTACCTGCTGCTGATGAAGCACCTGGCCGGGCGCGGCATCCCGGTCCCAGATCCGCAGGCCGACGCCGATGGCACGATGCTGTTCGAACTGCACGGCAAACCGGCCGCGCTGCTGACCCGCCTGCCGGGCAGCCACCGGCTCGCCCCGGACCTGCACCACGTCGAGCAGGTGGGCGCGATGCTCGCCCGCCTGCACCTGGCGGCACGCGAGTTCCCGCATCAGCAGCCGCACCTGCGCGGGCTCGACTGGTGCGCGGCGACGGTGCCGGTGGTGCTGCCCCACGTCGATGCCGAGCACGCCGCGTTGCTGCGCGAGGAGCTCGACTTCCAGCAGGCGGCTGCGGCCTCCGCGACGGGCCGGGAACTGCCCCGCGGCCCGATCCACGCCGACCTCTTCCGCGACAACGTGATGTTCGACGGCTTGCCGGGCCACGAGCGCCTGACCGGTGTGCTCGACTTCTTCTTCGCCGGCACCGACGCCTGGGGTTTCGACATCGCCGTCTGCCTCAACGACTGGTGCACCGACCTCGCCAGCGGCCGCCTCGACGAGGCCCGCGCCGCGGCCTTCGTCGGCGCGTACGCGCGCGCGCGCCCCCTCACGCCGGCCGAGCATCGGCTGATGCCGGCGCTGTTGCGTGCCGCTGCGCTGCGCTTCTGGCTGTCGCGCCTGTGGGACCTGCACCTGCCGCGCGACGCCGCGCTGTTGCAGGCGCACGACCCGGCGCACTTCGAGCGCGTGTTGCGCGAGCGCATCGCAACCCCGTGGCATCCGCCCCAATGAACGTGCCCTCACCATGCCGCTGTCGCTGAAACCCGTGCCGGCGGTGCGCGGTGCCCACTGGGTGCGCGAGGCGTTCCGGCTGTTCCTGCGCCGGCCGCTCGGCTTCACCGGTCTGTTCATGGCGTTCCTGTTCGTCGCGCTGCTCGTGATGTTCGTGCCGCTGATCGGCGGTGTGCTGCAGATGATGCTGCTGCCCCTGCTGTCGCTCGGCTTCATGGTCGCGTCGACCTCGGCCTTGCGCGGCGGGCCGGTGCACCCGGGGCACTTCGTCGAACCGCTCACCGGCGCGCCCGACCGCCGGCGTGCGCTGCTCAAGCTGTGCGTGCTCTATGGGCTGGCGGCGGTGGCGCTGCTGTGGTTCAGCAACTGGATCGCCGACGGCCAGCTGCTGCGCCTGCAGGCGCAACTCGCGTCGGGTCAGCCCGATCCGCAGGAGCTGGATGCGCTCGCCGCCGCGCGCGGCGTGTTCGTCGGCACGCTGGTGCTGATCACCGGCGCGACGCTGCTGTCGGTGCCGTTCTGGCACGCGCCGGCGCTCGTGCACTGGGGCGGCCAGAGCGCAGGCCACGCACTGTTCTCCAGCACGCTCGCGGTGTGGCGCGCCAAGGGCGCGTTCCTCGTCTACTCGCTGGCGTGGACCGGCATCGTGCTCGGTGTTGGCCTGGGCACCGCGGTGTTGCTCGGGCTGCTCGGTGCACCGCAGTTCGCCGGCGTGCTGGCCTTGCCGACCGGCCTGCTGTTCTCGACCGTGTTCTACGTCTCGCTGCTGTTCACCTTCAACGACAGCTTCGGCGACGCGAGCGACCAGCCGCCGGCGGCGCCGCCATTGCCTCCAGCCGTCTAGCGGCCGACCGACGGGCGCCCTCCCCGCTTCAACCCTCCGGGCCGGGCTCGGTCACCTGCGACGCCATGCGGGCCGGTGCGTTCGCGGCGCCATAGGCGTCGTAGTCGCCGATGCGCTGGATCAGTTCGAAGAAGAACTGTCCAGCGAAGGGTTCGGTGTACGCGTGCAGGTAGGCGCCGTGCGGCGTGCGGTCGACCAGCACGCCTGCGGCCCGCAGCCGGTCGACCTCGCCCGGTTCGAAATCGAAGCGGGTCTCGAGGTCGTCGTAGTAGTTGTCCGAGATCGGCGCGAAACCAACCCCCGCGGCGCGCAGCGTGGTGACCGAGGCCAGCACGTCGTCGCAGGCGAGTGCGACGTGGTGCACGACGACACCGCCGCCCGCCTCGACGACACGGGCAGTGCGCGTGCGCTGCCCCTGCGAGGCGATCAGCACCAGCCGCAGGCGGCGCTCCGCATCGGCCATGCCGAAGCTGCGCACGAGGCCGAACGGATCGGCCACCTGCAGGCTCTCGCCGGCCTCGAGGCCGAGCACGGCGCGGCAGAACAGCACCCAGGTGTCGACGCGGTCGGGCGCCAGCGCGAGGCCGACGTGGTCGATCGAGTGCAGCCCGCGAGGCGTCACCGGCGGTTTCTGCTCGTCCACCGGCACGAAGTCGGCCTCGTACAGCGGGCCATCGGCGATCGCTTCGGGCACGAAGTGCACGATCGTGCCGCCGGGCGAGACGAGCGACGGCAGCCGCTGCTCGCCGGCGCCGAGCGCGGGTTCGAACGGCGCCGAACACATCGCGACTCCGCGCACCTGCGCGGCATCGGCATCCTCGGTGCGCAGCGCCAGCGCGCACACCGACGGCCCGTGCCGTTCGAAGCGCTCGCGCGCCAGCGCGTGGCCGAGCGTGTTGACGACGAGCCGGATGTCGCCCTGCTGGTACAGCACGACCGGCTTGCTGCGATGGCGGCCGCGCAGCGCGAAGCCCATCCGGCGCAGCAGCGCGCCGAGCGCCTCGGCGGCCGCGGCATCCACCGCGAACTCGACGAACGCGAAGCCGCCGAAGCGCGGCAGCGGGGGCGGTGCGAACAGCGTCGCCGCCCGTTCCGGAGCCGTCGCCTCGATGCGCTGCCGCACCTGGCTTTCGAGCCACAGCAGCGAGCGCATCGCGTCGACCGCGATGCGGCGGTTCGGCGACTCGCGGAAGACGTCGTTGAAGATCTCGAGCGACAGCGGGCCGGCATAGCCGGTGCGCACCACCTGCTCGTAGAAGCCGACGACGTCGAGCTGCCCCTGGCCGGGGAAGTTGCGGTGGTGACGCGCCCACTCGATGACGTTCAGCGACAGCTGCGGCGCGTCGGCCATCTGCAGGAACACGATCCGCTCGCCCGGCACCTGCTCCGCCAACCCGGCGACGTCGTCGCCGAGCGCGAGGGTGTGGAAGCTGTCGAGAATCAGACCGAGCGCGGGGTGGTCGGCGCGGCGAACGATGTCCCAGGCCTGCCGCCAGCGCGTGACGTGCCGCCCCCACGACAGCGCCTCGAAGCCGACGCGCAGGCCACGGCGCGCGGCGCGCTCGGCCAAAGCGTGCAACTGTGCCGCGGCGAGCGCCGGGTCCGGCAGCGTGAGCGGCGACACGCTCGAGCAGACGAGCAGGCGCGTGCAGCCGATCGCCTGCATCAGGTCGAACTTGCGCTCGGCGCGCGCGAGGTTGCGCTGGAACACCGGTTCGGGCACCGCCTCGAAGTCGCGCAAGGGCTGGAACAGCTCGACCGCGAGCCCGAGGTCGCTCAGCATCGCCGCCAGCTCAGCCGGGGTGCCGCGGTGGTGCGTGAAGTCCGGCTCGAACAGCTCGATGCCGTCGAAGCCCGCCGCCGCGATGGCCTGCAGCTTCTGCGGCAGCGTGCCGCTCAGCGAGACGGTGGCGATCGATCGACGCATGGCGGGCTCCGCTTGGAAGCAGGCGTTCAGTCGATCGGGGTCAGCTTCGCGATCGCGAGCGCGAGCCATTTCGCGCCGTGGCGGCCGAACCGCACCTGCGCGCGGGCGTCGGCACCGGCCCCTTCGAGCGTCAGCACCACACCTTCGCCGAACTTGGTGTGGAACACGTACTGGCCGACCCGCAGCCCGTGTCGATCACGCACCATCGCCGCCGGCATCGGCGGCTCGACAGGGGCTGACAGCGGCGCCCGGCCGGGCACCCTGCCGGCGCCGACGATGCCGCCGAGGCCGCTGCCGCGGGCCCATGCCTGCTGGTACTCACGCGCATAACCCGAGCCGAAGCCCTGCTGGCGTGGCGTCAGCCATTTCAGCGAGGCATCCGGCAGCTCGTCGAAGAACCGGCTCTTGACGTTGTAGCGGGTCTGGCCGTGCAGCAGCCGGGTCTGGCTGAAGCTGAGGTACAGGCGCTGGCGTGCACGCGTGATCGCGACGTACATCAGCCGCCGCTCCTCCTCGACGCCGTCGGCGTCCGACAGCGAGTTCTCGTGCGGGAACAAGCCCTCCTCGAGCCCGGAGATAACGACGGCGTCGAACTCCAGCCCCTTGGCCGAATGCACCGTCATCAGCTGCACCGCGTCGGCGCCGGCCTGCGCCTGGTTGTCGCCGGCCTCGAGCGACGCGTGGGTCAGGAACGCCGCCAGCGGCGACATGATCTCGCCGGTCTCGGCATCGGGCGTCGCACCCGGGCCGTTGTCGGCGGGCGCCTGCTCGTCGACCGGCAGCGCGACCGCGTCCTTGCCGAACCCCTCTTGCGTGACGAAGCCCTCGGCCGCATTGACCAGTTCCTCCAGGTTCTCGATCCGGTCCTGGCCTTCCTTGTCGGTGCGGTAGAAGTCGACCAGGCCGCTGGCGTCGAGCATGCGCACGATGATCTCGCGCAGCGTCAGCCCGCGCGTCGCCTCGCGCAACGCGTCGATGCGCTCGACGAACGCGGCCAGCGCGGCGCCGCCGCGCCCGGGCGCCGCGCCGACGCCCTGCGCCAGACTGCGGCCGCTGGCCCTCGCGGCGTCCTGCAGCAGTTCGAGCGTGCGGCTGCCGATGCCCCGCGCCGGGAAGTTCACTACCCGCAGGAAGCTGGTGTCGTCGTCCGGGTTCTCGAGCAGCCGCAGGTAGGCCAGCGCGTGCTTGACCTCCGCCCGCTCGAAGAAGCGCAGCCCGCCGTAGACGCGGTACGGCAGCCCCGCATTGAACAGCGCACTCTCGAGCACCCGGCTCTGCGCGTTGCTGCGGTACAGCACCGCGATCTCCTGCAGCGCCAGGCCCCCGCGGTGCAGTTGCTGCACCTCATCGAGGAACCACTGCGCCTCGGCGTAGTCGCTCGGCGCCTCGTGCACGCGCACCGGCTCGCCGGCACCGGCGTCGGTGCGCAGGTTCTTGCCCAGGCGCCGCTCGTTGTGCGAGATCAGCGCGTTCGCGGTGTCGAGGATGTGGCCGAACGAGCGGTAGTTCTGCTCCAGCTTGATGACGTGGCCGACGCGGTACTCGCGCTCGAAGTCGGCCATGTTCCCCACGCGCGCGCCGCGAAAGGCATAGATGCTCTGGTCGTCGTCGCCGACCGCGA
>JBDTUO010000124.1:0-7577 GCA_040007675.1 Rubrivivax sp. | reverse complement strand
GGCGTCTACGAAGCCGGCGGCTTCCCGCTCGAGTTCCCGGTCATGAGCCTCGGCGAGACGATGCTGCGTCCGACCGCGATGCTGTACCGCAACCTCGCGAGCATGGATGTCGAGGAGTCGATCCGCGGCAACCCGATCGACGGCGTGGTGCTGCTGTTCGGCTGCGACAAGACCACTCCCGCGCTGCTGATGGGGGCGTCCAGTGCCGACCTGCCGACCATAGGCGTCAGCGGTGGGCCGATGCTCAACGGCAAGTGGCGCGGGCAGGAACTCGGCTCCGGCACCGGTGTCTGGCAGATGAGCGAGCAGGTGCGCGCCGGCACGCTGAAGCTGGCCGACTTCTTCGAGGCCGAGAGCTGCATGCACCGCAGCCACGGCCACTGCATGACGATGGGCACCGCCAGCACGATGGCGTGCATGGTCGAGGCCCTCGGCATCGGCCTGCCTGGCAACGCCGCCTATCCGGCGGTCGACGGCCGGCGCAACGTCATCGCGCGCCAGGCCGGGCGCCGCATCGTCGACATGGTGCACGCCGACCAGACGATCTCGCAGGTGCTGACGCGCGAGGCGTTCGAAAACGCGATCCGCACGCTGGCCGCGATCGGCGGCAGCACGAATGCGGTGATCCACCTGATCGCCATCGCTGGCCGCCTGAACGTGCCGCTGACGGTGGACGACTTCGAGCGCCTCGGCAGCGAACTGCCCTGCCTCGTGAACCTGCAGCCTTCGGGTCAGTACCTGATGGAGGACTTCTGCTATGCCGGTGGCCTGCCGGCGGTGATGAAGCAGATCGAGCACCTGCTGCACACCGACCTCGTGACCGCCAACGGGCACACGGTGCGCGAGAACCTGGCCGACGCCGAGATCTTCAACGCCGACGTCATCAAGACCTTCGACGCGCCGTTCAAGGACAAGGCCGGCATCGCGATCCTGCGCGGCAACCTCGCGCCGCGCGGTGCGGTCATCAAACCCAGTGCAGCCACGCCGGCGCTGATGCAGCACACCGGCCGCGCGGTCGTGTTCGAGGACAGCGACGACTTCCACGCCCGCATCGACGACGACGCACTCGACGTCGACGAGTCCTGCATCCTGGTGCTGAAGAACTGCGGCCCCAAGGGCTACCCCGGCATGGCGGAGGTCGGCAACATGCCGCTGCCGCCGAAGGTGCTCAAGAAAGGCATCACCGACATGGTCCGCATCAGCGATGCGCGCATGAGCGGTACCGCCTATGGCACCGTGGTGCTGCACACCACACCCGAGGCGGCCGACGGCGGCCCGCTCGGGCTGGTGAACAACGGCGACCGGATCACGCTGGACGTCGCGGGGCGCCGGCTTCACCTGCACGTCGATGACGCCGAACTGGCACGCCGCCGCGTCGGCTGGGCGCCGCCGGCGCCACGCTTGACCAGCGGCTACTGGAAGCTGTACACCGACCACGTGCTGCAGGCCGACGAAGGCGCCGACCTGGATTTCCTGCGCGGCAAGCGCGGCGCCTTCGTCCCGAAGGACAACCACTGACCAACGCCGGCCGCGCCCGCCGCTGCCCCGTCCTGCCATGTCACCCGACCCACTGACCGATCGCCTGCAACGCCTCTACGCGAGCGCCGTGCACGACGTGCTGCGTGAGCGAGGGCACGACGCCGTCGTGTTGCCGACCACGATCCGCCCGCTCGATCCGACGCGCAAGCTCGCCGGGCCGGTCTGGACCTGTTCCGGCCGCATGGACCGCACGAAGTCGCGCCACGACACGCTGCTCGGCTGGACGACGCTGCTGTCGAAGGCGCCGGCCGGCCACGTCATCGTCTGCCAGCCGAACAACCACGCGGTCGCGCTGATGGGCGAGCTGTCGGCCGAGACGCTGATGAACAAGGGCGTGCTCGGCTACGTCGTCGACGGCGGCTGCCGCGACTGCGATTTCATCCTCGAGCTCGGCTTTCCGGTCTTCCACAGCTTCTTCACGCCGAGCGACGTCGCCGGCCGCTGGGTGCCCGACACCGACCGATTCGGCGAACCGATCACGCTCGGCGATGTGACCGTCTGCAGCGGCGACTACCTGCTCGGTGACCGTGACGGCGTCGTCGTCATCCCGCGCGCCATCGCCGCCGAAGTGGTCGCCCAGA
This sequence comes from Rubrivivax sp., assembly GCA_040007675.1. Classification (GTDB taxonomy): domain Bacteria; phylum Pseudomonadota; class Gammaproteobacteria; order Burkholderiales; family Burkholderiaceae_C; genus Rubrivivax. Next base: position 5,457 of record JBDTUO010000124.1, on the reverse strand, counting down.
CCGAAGCCGTGGCGCTGACCGAAAACCAGGTGCGCAACGCGATCCGCGGCGGCATGGACCCGGTCGACGCCTACCTCGAGCATGGCAAGTTCTGAACCCACCCGCGGCACGCGCCGTCAGGAGACTTCATCGATGGACAAGATCGCCCTCGTCACTGGCGCCGGCTCCGGCATCGGCCAGGCCTGCGCCACGGCACTGCTGAAGGACGGCTGGCACGTCGCATTCGTCGGTCGCCGCGCCGAGGCGCTTCAAACCGCGATCGCCGCGGCCGGCGACGTGGGCGTGCGCGCCGTCGCGCTGCCGTGCGACGTCGGCGACGAGGGCGCCGTCGAGCGCCTGTTCGCCGACATCAAGGCGCGCTTCGGCCGCCTCGACCTGCTGTTCAACAACGCCGGCATGGGCCTGCCCGCGAAGACCCCGGACGAGGTCGGCGGCGAGGCCTGGCGGCGCGTCGTCGCGGTCAACCTGAACGGCACCTTCTACTGCCTGGCGGCAGCCTTCAAGCTGATGCGCGAGCAGACACCGCAAGGGGGCCGCATCATCAACAACGGCTCGATCTCGGCCTACGCACCGCGGCCGGGGTCGATCGCGTACACCGCCACCAAGCATGCGGTGAGCGGCTTGACGAAGACGGCCGCGCTCGATGGTCGACCGTTCGACATCGCCGTCGGCCAGCTCGACATCGGCAACGCCGCCAGCGAGATGACCGCGCGCATGGTCGACGGCGTGCTGCAGCCCGATGGCAGCATGCGGCCCGAACCCCGCATGGACCTGCAGTCGGTGGCCGACGCCTTCATGACGATGGCGCGCCTGCCGCTGGCGTCGAACATGCTGTTCGTCAACGTGATGGCGACCAAGATGCCGTTCGTCGGCCGCGGCTGACAGCGCGCGCGAACGCACGAGGAACAACCCAATGAAGATCGGATTCGTCGGTGCCTCCGGCATGATGGGCCACGGCATGGCGCGCAACCTGCTCGCGCAGGGCCATGCGCTGCAGATCACGGTGCACCGGCGGCGGGACCGCGTCGCCGACCTGCTCGCCGCCGGCGCGACCGAGGTCGCAGACCCCGGCGCGCTCGCCGCCGACAACGCGCTCGTGTTCATCTGCGTGACCGGCTCGCCGCAGGTCGAGGCCACCGTCGCGGCCCTGCTCGCGGCGCCGCGTGCCGGGGTCACCATCGTCGACTGCTCGACCTCGGAGCCGGCGTCCACCGCCGCGTTGCGCGGCCGCTGCGCCGCGGTCGGCATGGACTATGTCGATGCCCCGCTCGGCCGCACGCCGGTCGAAGCCGAGGCGGGCCGCCTGAACGTGATGGTGGGCGCCGAGCCCGCGGTGTTCGCGCGCCTGCAACCTGTGCTGAGCGGCTTCGCCGAGAACGTGCTGCACGTCGGCGGGCCAGGTGCCGGCCACACCATCAAGCTGCTGAACAACTTCATCGCGCAGGCGATCTGCACCGCCACCGCCGAGGCGTTCGCGGTCGGTCAGCGCGCCGGCGTCGACCTGCGCCAGCTGGTCGCGCTGGTCAGTGCCGGCCCGGTCAACTGCGGGCTGTTCCAGGCCATGGCCAAGACGCTCGACGGCCAGATGGACGCCCTCAAGTTCGAGCTCGACAACGCGCGCAAGGATGTGCGTTATTACACCCACCTGGCCGAGAGCGTCGACGCGCCGTCGGTCGTCGGCGAGGCGGTGCATCAGGCACTCGCGCTCGCCAGTGCGCTCGGGCACGGCGCCAAGTTCGTGCCCTCGCTGGTCGAGGCGCAGGAGCAGCTGACCGGTGCCCGAATCCGCCCGCAGTGACCGGGCCCGATGGCCCTACAGGAGAAGACACCATGAGCCTGGCCTGCCGCATCCACGGTGAACGCGACCTGCGCCTGGAGACCGACACCGTGCCCGACGCCGCGTCGCTCGGTCCGCACGAGGTGCTGCTGCGGCTCGGCGCCGGCGGCATCTGCGGGTCTGACCTGCACTACTTCAGCCACGGCCGCGTCGGCGCGTTCGTCGTGCGCGAGCCGCTGGTGCCAGGGCACGAGGCTTCCGGCATCGTCGACTCGATCGGCGCGGCAGTCACGCGGGTGTCGATCGGCGACCGCGTCGCGATCAATCCCTCACATCCCTGCGGCCAGTGCGACTACTGCCGATCCGGGCGCGGCAACCTGTGCCGGCGCATGTTCTTCCTCGGCAGCGCAAGCGTGTTCCCGCATGCCCAGGGCATGTTCCGCGAACGCTTCGTGATGGGTGAGGCGCAGCTCACCGCCGTACCCGAGGCCGGCATCTCGCTCGGCGAGATCGCGTGCGCCGAACCGCTGTCGATCGGCCTGCACGCGATCCACCGCGCCGGCCCGGTGCTCGGCGAAACGGTCCTGATCACGGGCGGCGGCACGATCGGCTGCATGGCTGCGATGGCGGCGCGCCTGGCGGGCGCGGCGGAGGTCATCGTCTGCGACGTGCACGATCGCCCGCTCGGCATCGCGCGTGAAGTCGGCGCCGACCGCACGGTGCGAAGCGACGAGGTCGATCCGGCGTCGCTGGCTGACATTGCCGACGTCTGCATCGAGGCCGCCGGCCACCCGTCCGCGCTGGCCACCTGCCTGACCGCGGCGCGCCGCGGCGGCCGCATCGTGCAGGTCGGTACGCTGCCCGACGAACTGCCGTTCCCCGCCAACCGCGTGATGGCGCGTGAACTCGACTATCGCGGTGCCTTCCGCGCCCACCTCGCGTTCGACTGGGCGGTGCAGGCGATCCGCAGCCGGCGCGTCGATGTGCGTCCGCTGATCACGGCACAGATCCCGCTGTCGGATTCGCTGTTCGCCTTCGAACAGGCGCTCGACAAGACCCGCCACACCAAAGTCCAGCTGATTCCGGAGCCGCTCGCACCATGACCCAACGCCTCGCCGGCAAGACCGCCTTCCTCACCGCCGCCGGTCAGGGCATCGGCCGCGCAGTGGCCCTCGCCTTCGTGCACGAAGGCGCCGACGTCATCGCCACCGACCTCAACCCCTCGCTGCTGGAGGCGCTGCGCGCCGAGGCGGGCTGCCGAGTGCAGGTGCTGGATGTGCTTGACCCGGGCGCGATCCAGGCCGCCGCGGCGGCGGCCGGGCCGGTGGACGTGCTGTTCAACGGCGCCGGCTTCGTGCACGAGGGCACCGTGCTCGACTGCACCGAAGCGCAGTGGGCGTTCGCGATGGACCTCAACGTGCGCTCGCAGTTCCGCGCCATCAAGGCCTTCCTGCCGGGCATGCTCGAACGCGGTCGCGGCTCGATCATCAACATGGCCTCGGTCGCTGGCAGCCTGAAGGGAGCGCCGAATCGCTTCGTCTACGGCACGACGAAGGCGGCCGTGATCGGCCTGACGAAGGCGGTGGCGGCCGACACGGTGGCGCGCGGCGTACGCTGCAACGCGATCTGCCCGGGCACCGTCGAGTCGCCGAGTCTGCGCGACCGCATCGCTGCCGGCGCCGCCGCGCAAGGCCGGAGCACGGCCGAGATCGAGGCCGCGTACACCGCGCGCCAGCCGATGGGCCGCCTGGGCCGCGCGACCGAGATCGCGGCGCTCGCGGTCTACCTGGCGAGCGACGAGTCGGCGTTCACGACCGCGGGTGCGCACGTGATCGACGGCGGCTGGTCGAACTGAACACCCCACCCGAACCAGGAAGGAAACGACGATGAAACTGCTGCGCCACGGCCCCAAGGGGCGAGAGAAACCGGCCCTGCTCGCTGCCGATGGCACGCTGCGCGACCTCGGTCAGGTGCTCGACGACATCACGCCGGCGGCGCTGTCGCCGGCGGGGCTGGCGCGCCTGGCGGCGCTCGACCCGGCGACGCTGCCGATGGTCTCCGCTGGCCGCCTCGCGGTGCCGTGGTCCGGCATGGGCAAGTTCATCGCGATCGGCCTCAACTACGCCGACCACGCGGCGGAGTCGGGCATGCCGATCCCGAAGGAGCCGATCGTCTTCATGAAGACGATCGACTGCGCGGTGGGCTGCAACCACCCGGTCGTGCTGCCCAAGGGTTCGGTCAAGAGCGACTGGGAGGTCGAGCTCGGGGTCGTCATCGGTACCCGCGCACGCTACGTCGACGAGGCGGATGCGCTGTCGCACGTGGCCGGCTACTGCGTCGTCAACGACGTCTCCGAGCGGGAATACCAGCTCGAGCGCGGCGGCCAGTGGGACAAGGGCAAGGGCTGCGACACCTTCGGGCCGATCGGTCCCTGGTTCGTCAGCGCCGACGAGGTCGGCGACCCGCAGTCGCTCGCCATGTGGCTCGAGGTCAACGGCCACCGCTACCAGAACGGCAGCACGAAAACGATGATCTTCGGGGTCGCCCAGCTCGTCAGCTACCTCAGCCGCTTCATGACGCTGAACCCCGGCGACCTCATCACCACCGGGACACCGCCGGGCGTCGGCATGGGCGTCAAGCCGGGGCCGGTGTTTCTGAAGCCGGGTGACGTGATGCGACTGGGCATCGAAAAGCTCGGCGAACAGCAGCAGACCGTGCACGCCTGGGATCCGGCGCTGATCGACGAATGAACGGGATGGAACCCCCAGGCTCTCTGCGCTCGCCACGCCCGAGACACGCGAGTGCCGCATGAAGCCGTTCATCCGCATCCACCCGAACGACAACGTCGTCATCGCGCGCCGGCAACTGCTCGGCGGCACCCCGCTCGACGGTGAAGGGGTCTGCGTCACCGGTCTGGTGCCGCCGGGCCACAAGGTCGCGACCAGCGCGATCGCGGCCGGCGACGCGGTGCGCCGCTACGACCAGGTGATCGGCCGCGCGACGCAGGACATCGCCGCCGGCCAGCACGTGCACGTGCACAACCTGGCCTTCAGCGACTTCGCACGCACCCACGAGCCCGGCGCCGGCGCGCGCCCGACCGACTTCGTCGCGGCGCCGGCGACCTTCGAGGGCATCGTGCGCGACGAGGCCTGGCGGCGCGGCGCGGTCGCGACGCGCAACTACATCGGCGTGCTGACGAGCGTCAACTGCTCGGCCACCGTCGCGCGTGCGATCGCCGACCACTTCCGGCGCGACATCCGGCCCGAGGCGCTGGCCGACTACCCCAACGTCGACGGTGTCGTCGCGCTGACGCACGGCATGGGCTGCGCGACCGCCAGCGACGGCGAGGAACTGCGGGTGCTGCGGCGCACGCTCGGTGGCTATGCGCGCCACCCGAACTTCGCCGGCGTGCTGGTGGTCGGCCTCGGCTGCGAGACCAACCAGATCCAGGGCCTGATCGCGCAGGAAGGGCTGGACGGCGGCGGCAATATCGTGAGCTTCAACATCCAGGACAGCGGCGGCACGGCGCCGACGGTGGCGCGCGGCATCGCGCTCGTGAAGGAACTGCTGCCGCAGGCCAATGGCGTGCGGCGCCAGCCGGTGCCCGCCAGCCACCTCATCGTCGGCCTGCAGTGCGGCGGCAGCGACGGCTACTCGGGCATCAGCGCCAACCCGGCGCT
>JBDTUO010000123.1:0-7596 GCA_040007675.1 Rubrivivax sp. | reverse complement strand
CCGCTGCGGCGCCCCCGGCTGCCGCGGCCGCCTGTAGCGCGGCAGCACCGCGCCGAGCACGCCGCGCCAACGCGGGATCAGCCCGGCGATCCCGGTCCAACCCGGCTGGCCGGCGCCGCCGGGGCCACTCAAGCCCCTCCGGGCCTGGCCGATAACCCCGGCACAGCCTTGCCGAGAGCGCCTGCCGGACCATGTTCAGCTCCTCCCCGACCACCACCACCGCCGCCCGCCCGGGCCGGACCCACCCGTTCGCCGGGGCCTACCGTCAGGTCGGGCACGAGACCGGCGTCGTCGACGCCTCGCCGCACCGCCTCGTGGCGATGCTGTTCGATGGCTGCGTCGACGCCATCGCCGAGGCCCGCGGCGCGCTGCGCAGCGGTGACGTTGCCGCCAAGGCACGCGCCGTCAGCCGCGCCGCCCGGATCGTCGACGAAGGCCTGCGCGGTGCGCTCGACCTGCGGGCCGGCGGGCCGCTGGCGGCCGACCTCGACCAGCTCTACGCCTATCTCGCGATGCAGCTGACGATGGCCAACCTGCACAACGACGAAGCCACGCTCGAGCAATGCCAGCGCCTGCTGGCGCCGCTGCGCGATGCCTGGATGTCGATCGCACCGCGCGGCGACATCGTGCCGCCTGCGCGATGAGCGCCGACCCCCGCCACCCAGCCGCAGCACCCACCACCATGGACACCCGATTGATCAGCTACTACGAAGCCATCGAACAGGCCAGCGCGGACATGCTCGCGGCCGCCAAGTGCGGCAACTGGGACCAGGTCGTCAAACTCGAAGGTGCCTGCGTGCTGCTGATCAGTCAGCTCAAGCACGCGGCCCGCAGTGGCCCGCTGGACACCGATGCGGCGCAGGAGAAGTCGCGCATCATGCAGCGCATCCTGGTCAACGACGCCGAGATCCGGCAGCTCGCCGAGCCCTGGCTGCAGGAGCTCGACGAGATGATGTCGCCGCGGCGCCAGACGCTGCACTGACATCCCCGGCACGGCCATCATGGCGGCGACGCCGGACTTCCAGCACACCCTGCCGGCGCAGCTCGGCAGCCACGGCGGCGTCGACCCCTGGGCCGAGTTCCGCGTCGACCACCCGCGCGAAGTGCTGGCGCTGATGCGCCAGTTGCGTGACGGCGTCGTGCCGGTGAACCTGAATGCGCCCGACGGGGCTGCGCTAGGCACCTCCATCTGGGCACTCGACGACGAAGGCCGTCGCCTCAACTTCGCGGTCGACGCGGGCCGGCCCGAGCTCGGCCCGATGGTCGACGCCGACGAGCTCGTCGCCGTGGCCTACCTCGACAGCGTCAAGCTGCAGTTCGACCTGCAGGGCCTGGTGCTGGTGCGCGGCGCCAGCCATTGCGCACTGCAGGCCCGATTCCCGCGCGAGGTCTACCGCTTCCAGCGCCGCGGCGCCTACCGGGTGCGCACACTGGAGCGCAGCGCGCCGACCGCCCGGCTGCGCCACCCCTCACTGCCCGACATGGCGCTGCTGCTGCGCGTGATCGACGTCAGCATCGGCGGCTGCGCGCTGTTCGTCGGCCATGACGTGCCGCCGCTGCAGCCGGGCACGCGCATCGCCGGAGTCGGCATCGAGCTCGATGCCGATACCCGCTTCGACGCCGACGCGCAGCTGCAGCACGTCTCCGCGATCGGCCCCGGCCCCGGCCCGCTGGGCGTGCGCATCGGCTGCGAATGGCTGAACCTGCAAGGTTCCGCCGAGCGCACCTTGCAGCGCTACATCGACCAGACCCAGAAGCGACGGCGGCTGATGACGATGGATTGAGCGGCGGCGGGCCGTTCGGCACGCGGGTCGGTCGAACGCTTGGCCGACGCCCACGCCTGCATGGCGACGACGGCCGGCGACCCCGAATAGACTTTCGCCCCTCGTTGCTCAGCGTCTCAGGCAGACATGAAAGCGCTACTTCCGTTCATCGTTTTTGCCGTGCTGGCACTGGTCGTACTGGCGGCGATGAAGGCCAGAGCTGCCAAGGGCGGCGTCAGCGTCAAGGGCTCCTGGCCGCTGTACGTCAAGAAGCCGCTCAGCATTCCGGAACAGGTGCTGTACCACCGATTGATCAAGGCGCTGCCCGAGCACATCGTGCTGGCGCAAGTCCAGGTCTCACGAGTGCTCGGCGTCAAGAAGGGCGCAAACTTCAGCGAGTGGAACAACCGCATCAATCGACTGAGCTACGACTTCGTCGTCTGCGCCAAGGACTCCACCGCGCTCGCGGCCATTGAACTGGACGACAGCTCACACGACAAGCAGGCGCGAAGGCAGACCGACGTCAAGAAAGACAAGGCCACTTCGGACGCCGGCCTCAGGCTGGTGCGTTGGAACGTCAGAGACATGCCTGATGAAGACGCCATTCGCCGAGAGTTCGCGCCTCGTGCCCTCCCAGCGAAGCCGCTTTGAGCCAGACGTGGGCCCGCGCGCCACGCGCGTTCTCAAAGGATCAAAGCCGCACGCACACTACACCTGCATGTTCATGATTTCGGTGTAGGCCTGCACCAGCCGGTTGCGCACGCCGACGGCGGCGCTGAAACCCAGGCGTGACTTCTCGCCGGCGATCATCACCTGCTCCAGGCTGACCGCCGGGTTCTCGAGGCTGAACTCGCGCTGCAGCCGGGCGACCTCGTTCTGGCCGGTGCTGACCGACTTCAACGCGTCGGTCATCGCCGCCTGGAAACTGGGGCCGACGCCCGCAACCGTCGACGCGCCGCCCGGACCGACCGGCATCCCGTCGGGGCGCAGGCCCGCGCGGGCCACCGCCTGCTGGAAGTCGAAGGGCTTGAGCTTCAGGTCCATCGTCGTGCTGCTCTTGGTGGTGGTCGTCGCGTGGGCAGCCGCCGAAACGGGGTCGCGGCAGACTTCACGGCCATTGCCATGCCTCGCATTCTGGCCGCCCCCGCTCGACCACGATGCGGAAAACTGTAGGCCGTTTGCTGCGCTTCTCGGCCCTCAGCGCGGCGGAGGGCCGCCAACAATGCGAGCACCCTGCCGACCCGTGCGGGACTCTCCTGCAGCGCCTTCATGGATCACCCCATCGCCACCGCCCCTGCCTCACCGATGCTGATTCCGGCCGCCACCGGCGCGGCGGCCCGCTTCGCGGCGCTGTCCGCGCGCGCCAAGCTCCAGTTTGCCGTCGGCGTCGCGGCGCTGGTGGCGGTGCTGGTGGCGCTGACGCTGACGACGCGCCAGGGCGACTACCGGCTGCTGTTCTCCAGCCTGTCGGAGAAGGACGGCGGCCAGATCATCGAGAAGCTGCAGCAGCTGAACGTGCCCTACCGCTTCGGCGAGGGCAACGGCGCGATCCTGGTGCCGTCCGACAAGGTCTACGAGTTGCGCATGAAATTGACGTCCGCCGGCCTGCCGAAGAGTGCGGAAAGCGGCTACGAGTTCCTCGACCAGTCACCGACCTTCGGCGTCACGCAGCGGCGCGAGTCGATGAACCTGCAGCGCGCGCGCGAGGGCGAGCTGATGCGCACCATCCAGACCCTCGACTCGGTGGCCGCCGCGCGGGTGCACCTGGCGATGCCGAACCAGAACGGCTTCTTTCGCGAACAGGAACGCGCATCGGCGTCGGTGGTGCTGACGCTGCACCCGGGCCGCACGCTCGACCGGGCGCAGGTCGCCGGCATCGTGCACCTGGTCTCGCGCAGCGTGCCGGACCTGAAGGCCACCGACGTCAGCGTGATCGACCACACCGGCGCGCTGCTCAACCCCACCGACGGCGGCGCCGGCGGCGGGCTCGACGCGCTGCAGCTCGACTACCGGCGCCAGGTCGAGGACGGCCTGCGCAAGCGGGTGCTCGACCTGATCGAACCCGTCATGGGGCGCGACAACCTGCGCGCCACCGTCACCGCCGAGATCGACTTCTCGCAGGTCGAGTCGACGGCGGAGGAGTTCCGGCCGAACCAGGGCGCGGAGGCTGCCGCCACGGTGCGCGCCGTGCGCACCGAGGAGACGCTGACGCCCGGTACCGCGGTGCCGAGCGGCGTGCCCGGCGCGGCCAGCAACCAGCCGCCGGTGCCGGCTACCGCGCCGGTCAACGGTGCCGCGGTGCCGCTGCAGGCTGCGCAGGGCGGCGCGGCCGGTGGCAACGGCCGGCGCGAAGCCGAAACTCGCTACGAGGTCGACCGCACCGTGCGTGTGACCCGCGCCGGCAGCGGCGTCGTCAAGCGCCTGAACGCCGCCGTCGTCGTCAACCACCGCACGTCGGTAGACGCCAAGGGACGCAGCACGACGACGCCGCTCAGTGGCGCCGAACTCGAACAGCTCACCGCGCTGGTGCGCCAGGGCATCGGCTTCGACACTCGTCGCGGCGATTCGGTGCAGGTGATCAACGCACCGTTCCACGCCGAGCCGGTGACGCCGCCGGCGCCGGTGCCGGTGTGGCAACAGCCCTGGGTGCAGGACCTGCTGCGGGTCGGCCTGGCGCCCGCGGCGCTGGTGCTGGTCGGGCTGCTGGCGCTGTTCGGATTCGTGCGGCCTGCGATGAAGGCCGTGGCCGGCCCGAAGCCGGCGCGTGGCGCCCGCCTGGACGCCGTGGTCGGCGACGCCGCCGAAACGCTTTCCGCACCGGTCGCCACGCCGGCGTTGGCGGCCCCGCAAACCAACATTCGCCTCGATACGGCACGGGCGCTGGCGCAGCAGAACCCCGCGGCAGTCGCCAACATCATGCGGGGCTGGGTCAACGGCGACGCCCCCGCCTGAGACATCCGCATCATGGCAATGGACGACAAGGGACTCGAGGACGCAGCGATCCTGCTGATGTCACTCGGCGAGGAGCAGGCATCCGAGGTCTTCAAGCACCTCGCGCCGAAGGAGGTCCAGCGGCTGGGGGAGACGATCGCGCGCATGAAGTCGATCCCGCGCGACCGCTACGAGGCGGTGCTGACGCGCTTCGAGACCGGCGCGGCGGCGCAGAGCACGCTCGTGTCGGACACCGACGAATACGTGCGCACGGTGCTGCGCAAGGCGCTCGGCGACGAGAAGGCCAAGCTGCTGATCGACCGCATCCTGCAGGGCAGCGACGTCAGCGGCATCGAGAGCCTGAAGTGGATGGACCCGGCCTCGGTGTCCGAACTGCTGCGCAACGAACACCCGCAGATCGTCGCCGCGATCCTCGTGCACCTGGAGTCCGAGCAGGCCGCCGATGTGCTGAAGGGCCTTGCCGAACGCCAGCGCAACGAGGTGCTGGTGCGCATCGCCACGCTCGACGGCATCCAGCCGAGTGCGCTGAAAGACCTGAACGAGGTGATGAGCAAGGTGCTGGCCGGCAGCGAGCGCATGAACAAGGCCCATCTGGGCGGCGTGAAGGCGGCCGCCGAGATCCTGAACCTGCTCGGCAACTCGATCGAGACAGCCGTGCTCGACTACGTGCGCGAGGCCGACAACGACCTGGCGCAGAAGATCATGGACAACATGTTCACCTTCGACGACCTGGTGAACCTGGACGACAAGGGCATCCAGTCGCTGCTGCGCGAGATCCAGTCCGAAGCGCTGGTCATCGCGCTGAAGGGCGCGTCGCCCGAACTGCGCGACAAGATCCTGCGCAACATGTCGACGCGGGCGGCGGAGACGCTGCGCGAGGACCTCGAGTCGCGCGGGCCGGTGCGGCTGTCTGAGGTCGAGGCGGAGCAGAAGGAGATGCTCAAGACCGTGCGCCGACTGGCCGACGAAGGCCAGATCGTGCTGGGGGGCGGTGGTGACGAACAGTTCGTCTGACGGCCGCGCCGCCCCGCCACGGCCGACCGCCGCCACACCCGGCGCCCCACCCGGCGCCCCTCGCCCCGCCGGCAGCGCCTACGCGCGCTTCATCCCGCGCGAGGAACTGCACAGCTTCGAGGCCTGGACGCCCGGCTCGCTGCACGGCGGCACCGCCGGCGAAGCCACCGCGTCCGGGGACGACACGCCGCCCGCCCTCTCTGCGGTCGAGCTCGAGGCAGGGCTGGCCGCTGCACGGCAGGCCGGCTATCACGACGGCTACCGCGACGGTCTGGTGGCGCTGGAGGGGTTCAAGCAGAGCTACGCCGCCCAGCTGTCGACCCAGTTCGCCCATGTCGTCGAGCACTTCGACGCCGAGACCGCGGCGCTGGACAGGCGTCTGGCCGACGCCGTGGCCGCCACTGCGGTGCAGTTGGCGCGCCAGGTGCTGCGCAACGAACTGCAGACCGATCCAGCGCTGATCACGTGCATCGCCGGCGAGGCGGTCGACGCCGTCGTGGCCGCGGCGCGGCGCATCACGGTCCGGCTGCACCCGCAGGACCTGGCGCTCGTGACGGCGGACATCGGCGTCGCGGCGGCGGCCGCCGAGCCGATGCGCGCCCGTGAGGCCCGACTGGTCGCCGACGAGGCGGTTCAGCGCGGCGGCTGCCGCGTCGATTCCGATCTGGGCGGGGTCGACGCGGGCATCGCCACCCGCTGGGCCCAGGCGAGCGCCGCGCTCGGCGTCACGCTGCCGTGGCACGACGCGGAGCCGACGCCGTGACGTCGCAGGCCTCGCCGGACGGCAGCGCCGCCGCGCCCCAGGTGAAGAGCGCCCGCGGCGCGCGCTGGGAGCGTTACGCCGCCGACCTGCAGGCCTACGCGGCGTTGCGCCAGCCGTTGCCCACCGACGGCACGCTGGTGCGCGTCACCGGCCTGGTGCTCGAAGCTGCGGGCGTGCACGCGCCGGTCGGAGCGGTGTGCGAGGTGCGCTCACCCGGCCAGCCGCCGGTCGCCGCCGAGGTGGTGGGCTTCAACGGCGATCGTGCGTTCCTGATGCCGACCGGCGACGTCACCGGGCTGGCCAGCGGCGCGTGCGTGCTGCCGCGCCCGGCGCCGCACGCACCGCCCCGCTTCGGGGCCGAGAACCACCCCTGGCGCCGCAGCGAAGATCGCGGCCTGCACCTGCCGATGGGCGATGGCCTGCTCGGGCGCGTCGTCGACGCGCACGGGGCGCCAATGGACCGCGGCGGGCCCCTCGCGAACGTCGCGTCCGAGCCTATGTTGCGGCGCCCGATCAACGCGATGGACCGCGACCCGATCCGCACCCCGCTCGACACCGGCGTGCGCGCGATCAACGCGCTGCTGACGGTCGGCCGTGGCCAGCGGCTGGGGCTGTTCGCCGGCACCGGCGTCGGCAAGTCGGTGCTGCTGGGCATGATGGCGCGCTACACCGCCGCCGACGTCATCGTCGTCGGCCTCATCGGCGAACGCGGGCGTGAGGTCAAGGAGTTCATCGAGGACATCCTCGGCACCGAGGGACGCGCGCGCAGTGTTGTCGTCGCCGCGCCGGCGGACGCGCCACCGCTCGTGCGCCTGCAGGGTGCGGGCTACGCGACCGCGATCGCCGAGCACTTCCGCGACCGCGGCCAGCACGTGCTGCTGCTGATGGACAGCCTGACGCGCTTCGCAATGGCCCAGCGCGAGATCGCACTGGCGATCGGCGAACCGCCGGCCACCAAGGGCTATCCGCCGAGCGTCTTCGCGAAGCTCCCGGCGCTGGTCGAGCGCAGCGGCAACGGGCTGCACGGCAACGGCTCGATCACGGCGCTGTACACCGTGCTGACCGAGGGCGACGACCCGCAGGACCCGATCGCCGACGCCGCGC
>JBDTUO010000122.1:0-7598 GCA_040007675.1 Rubrivivax sp. | reverse complement strand
CTTGAGCTGGATCAGGTAGCCGGAGACGAAGCGCGCCGCCAGGCCGAGGTGGCGCAGCGTCTGCACCATCAGCCAGCCGGTGTCGCGGCACGAGCCGGCCGCGGTGGCCAGCGTGACCTCCGGCGTCTGCACGCCGGGCTCCATCCGGATCAGGTAGCGGATGTCGTGCTGCAGCCGCTGGTTCAAGCCGACCAGGAAGTCGATCGTGCGCTGCGGCGCGCGCGAGATGCTGTCGACGAAGGCCTCGAAGCGCGGCGTCAGCGGATCCTGCACGAGGTAGGGCGCGAGGTCGTGCGCGAGCGCCGGCTCGTAGCCGAACGGGAAGACCTCGGCCTGCGGCTCGAGAAAGAAGTCGAACGGGTTGTAGATCGCCATCTCGGCGACCAGGTCGACGGTGACCTTGAACTCGGTCGTCTTGGCGGGAAACACGAGCCGTGCGAGGTGGTTCGCGAACGGGTCCTGCTGCCAGTTGACGAAGTGCTCGGCCGGCTCGACGCGCAGCGAGTAGCTCAGGATCGGCGTGCGGCAGTGCGGCGCCGGCCGCAGACGAACGATCTGCGGCCCCAGCGCGACCGGGCGGTCGTAGCGGTAGTGCGTGACGTGATTCAGCGCGACATGGATGGACAAGGCAGGCTCCTGCGCGGGCGGCCCGCCACAAGGCGCTGCAAGGACCGGGCCACCGAGATCCTCTCCTCACCCCGTCGCCACCGCAGACGCGTCAGCCCCCATGATGCCAGTAGCGCCTCTCGGCCTGCCGCTCGCAGCGACCGGGGCCGTCGCCGGTCCAGGTCCAGGCACCGCAGCGGTCGCTGCGCTGCACCGTGATCCCGCGCCCGGCATAGCGTTCGAGCACATCCGCCGCCGGATGCCCGAAGCGGCTGCGGTAGCCGGCCTGCACGAAGGCGGTCGACGGCCGCACGGCGTCGAGCAGCACGCCGGTGGACGAGGTCCGGCTGCCGTGGTGCGGCACCATCATCAGGTCGCTGCGCAGACGGTCGCCCAGCGCTTGCACGAGCGCACGTTCCTGCGCCGCCTCGAGGTCACCGGTCAGCAGCGCGGAGTGGCCCGCCGCATCGCGCACCCGCAGCACGCAGCTCAGCGTGTTCGGGCGCGCGGCAGGGTCGGCCGCGGCCGCTGGTTGCAGCACCTCGAACGCCACGCCGTCCCAGGTCCAGCGCTGACCGGCCGCGCAGCGGGTGTGCGGAACGACGCTGCCGGCGAGCAGCGGGTGGCCGGCCTCGAGCGAGCTCGACAACGCCCGCACCGGGACGCCGGCGAGCACTGCGGCGGCACCGCCCACGTGGTCCTCGTCGCGGTGGCTCAGCATCAGCAGGTCCACCACCCGCTCGCCGCGCGCCTGCAGCACCGGCAGCAGCACGCGCGAGCCGGCGTCGACGCCGGGCGCGAACGCCGGCCCGGCGTCGTAGACGAGCAGCCGGCCGTGCGTTCGCACGAGGACCGCGCTGCCCTGCCCGACATCGAGCGCGACCAGCTCGAAGCGCCCGACCGGCGGCGCGGCGACCGGCGGCAGCGCCAGCGGCAGCATCAGCGGCAGCGCCAGCCAGCGCAGCGGCCACGGCAGCGGCAGCACCGCCAGCGCCCCACCGAGCAGGCCCGCGGCCGCCGCCCAGGCCGGTGCCGATGGCGCCGTCCAGACGGCGCCCGGCCAGGCGGACAGCGCCGCCAGCACTCCATCCAGGCCCTGCAGGATGAGCGCTGCGGCACTCCACAACGCGGGCACCGCCACGCCCGCCACTGCGAGCGGCGTCACGAGCAGCGTGACCAGCGGGATTGCGACGATGTTGGCGACGAAGCCGACCACCGAGACCTGCTGGAAACACAGCAGCGTCAGCGGCGCCAGCCCGGCCGTCACCACCGCCTGCGTGCGCAGGCCGCGGGCGGCAGCATGTGCCAGACGGCGGGCGGCGCCGCTCGGCTCTGGGGTGGCCTCCCCGCCCGCCGCTGGCGCCGACGCGAGCAGCAGGGCGACGGCGCCGAACGACAGCCAGAAACCGGGTTGCAGCAGCGCCCACGGGTCACCCACCGCGACGACCCCGGCGGCGGCCAGCAGGATCAACGCGGTCGGCCAGCGCCGTCCGAGCGACTGCAGCAACACCACGGCGGTCAGCATCGCGAGCGTGCGCTGCGCCGGCACGCCCCAGCCGGCGAGCAGCGCGTAGCCGGCGGCCGCGCACAGCCCACCCCAGCGAGCCGCCCAGGGTGCCGGATGCCACAGCGTCAGGCGCGTCGAGCGGCGCCACAGCGCGCCGACCAGGGCGCCGGCGAGCCACGCGAACATCGTGACGTGCAGGCCCGAGATCGCCATCAGGTGCGCGACGCCCGTGCGCCGGAACACGGCCCAGTCGTCGCGGTCGATCGCCCCCTGATCGCCGACCGCGAGCGCGGCCAGGACCCCGGCGCGGCGTGGATCCGGCACCTGCGCCGCGATCGCGTCGCGCACGCGCTGGCGCGCCCGCAGCACGGCGCCGCCGAGGTCGTCGGACCCCCGCTGGCGCTCGGCAGACTCGGCCCGGCGCACGCTGCCGGTGGCGCCGATGCCCCGCTCGAACAGCCAGCGCTCGAAATCGAATCCGTGCGGGTTGAGTTCGCCGTGCGGTCTCTTGAGCCGCACCCAAAGTGCCCAGCGCTCGCCCGCCCGAACGGCGGGCAGCGCGCCGGTGCCGTCGCGCGCGGCGTGCCACGCCAGCAGCACGCGGCGCGGCAGAGCCACCTCGGTGTCGCCGTCGGTGCCGCGTTCGACCTCGAACTCGAAGCCGATCCGACCCGGCGCGTGCTTCGGCAACGAGGCGACCCGGCCGCTGATCCGCAGCTCACGCCCTTCGAGCCCCGGATCCAGTCGCGTCGCGAGTGCAAGCTCGGCGCGCCAGCCGGTGACGGCAAAAGCGGCCACCGCGACCGCGACCGCGACCGCGATCAACGGCGCGACGAGCTGGCCCGCTCGGCGCTGCCCCGCGTGCCCCAGGCGTGCGATGAAGAGCGCCGCGAGCGCCGCGGCAGCCAGCGCCGCGTACACCGACGTCGCCCACAGCTGCGGCTGCAGCAGTTGCAGCCCGGTGCCGGCAAGGCCCGCCAGCAGCCACCAGGGCCAGCGCGGGGCAGCGGAAGCGCCGCCACCCGGCCGTGCCGCCGCGCCCGGGCGCACCTGCGGCAGCGGCACGACCGGGTCGGTCGGCGACAGCGTGCGGGAGGGCGCGCCTGACATGCGGCCCAGTGTAGGATCGTGCCGCCCCCGACCGTCCCCCCAAGCCATGACCGTCCAAGATCGTCTGCAGGCGCTCGGCATCGTGCTGCCACCCGTCGCGGTGCCGGCCGCCGCCTACGTGCCGTTCGTGCGCACCGGCTCGCTGGTGTTCCTGTCCGGGCACATCGCGCGCCGCGACGGCAAGCCATGGGTCGGTCAGCTCGGCGGCGCCTTCGCGACCGCCGAGGGCCGACGGGCCGCACGCGCCGTCGCGGTCGATCTGCTCGGCACGCTGCAGGCGGCGGTCGGCGACCTCGACCAGGTCACGCGCATCGTCAAGCTCATGAGCCTCGTCAACAGCACGCCGGAGTTCACCGAGCAGCACCTGGTGACCAACGGCTGCTCCGAGCTGATGGTCGAGGTGTTCGGGCCGGAGATCGGCGCCCATGCGCGCAGCGCCTTCGGGGTGGCCCAGCTCCCGCTCGGTGCCTGCGTCGAGATCGAGCTGATCGCCGAAGTGCGATGAGCCCGGCACGGTGGGGCCGGCCGGCCAGCGCCGGCACGCGCGCTGGTCTGGTCGTGGTGGCGTTGCTGTCGCTCGCCGCGGTGGCCGCTGCGGTCGCCACGCAGCAGCACTGGGACATGCAGCCCTGCCCGTGGTGCGTGCTGCAGCGCTTGATCTTCGCCAGCATCGCGGTCGTCGCGCTGCTCGGGCTGGCGTGGCCGGCAGGCGGCGCCGCGCTCGTGTCCGTGTTCGCCGGCTGCGGTGTCGCCGCCGCGCTGTGGCAACACTTCGTCGCCGCCGATGCGGCCTCGTGCGACCTGACACTCGCCGACCGCATCGTCGGCGCGACCGGCCTCGACGGCCGCTGGCCCGACGTCTTCATGGCCACCGCCTCGTGTGCCGAGGCCAAGGTGAACCTGTTCGGCCTGCCGTACGAAGCCTGGAGCGGCGCGCTGTTCGTGCTCATCGGCGGGTTGATGCTGTGGCGGCTGGGCCGTCATGCCGGCGCCCGCTGACGCGGGCGCTGCGCCGCCTCACGTCCCGCCGGCCATGGGGTTTCGCGACGAACTCAGGCGCCAGGCGCTCGACGCGCGAGCGCGCCAGGACAGCGGCGCGCAGCTGCAGCGGCGCACGGTGCTGCTGGTCGAGGCGGCGGCGCGCGAGCTGCGGCAGTCGCTGCTGGAGTTGTCGAGCCATCTCCAGGTGTTGCAGCCGGCGGCACCGGTGCGCTACCGCCTCGACCGGCAGGTCGTGCTCGACGGCCTGCCGCGCCAGGACTTCCGCTTCGACTCGCGCCGCGCCAGCGTGCTCGACGAAGACGTGCTGAGCCACATGCACCTGTCGTGCAGCGTACGCAGCGGCCGCGCCGTGCAGCTCGGCAAGGATTTCGTCAACGAGATGGAGCAGCTCGAGGCGCGGCTGGCGCAGGCCGGCATCGCCTACGACCGCGAGCCGGTGCGGGAAGCGGAGAGCGGGCGGCTGCTGCAGATGCGCTACGCCTTCGTCGCCGACGTCGAGCTCGGTCTGCATGTGCAGTGCGACCACGCGCAGGGCCTGCTGCGGCTGCGCCTGCACAACCTCGACGGGCTCGAGACGATCCGCTGCGTGCTGCCACCCGCCGACGTCGACAACGCCCGGCTCGACGAGCTGGCCCGCTGGTGGGCCGGCGCGCCGCACCGCTTCCTCGACGGCCTGCCGGACCTGCAGCGCACCGAGGCGCGCTGAGCCGTGGCGCGCGGGCTTTGTCGCTTAGCGCAGCGACGCGTTCACCGCCTCCAGCGCCGCGGCGCCAGGGCACAGCGTGGACTCGTCGAGCGTGTTCAGCGGCCGCGCGCAGGTGTTCAGCGCCGCGTGCAGGTCCTGCGGATCGGGATCGATGTACAGCAGCCCGGTCGGCAATTCGCCGCGCGCGAGGTGGCGCTGCAGACGGTTCATCGCGCCGATGCGGTCGGTGGGGTCGAAATCGTCGCGCAGCTTGCGCAGCCGCAGGCGCGAGCCGTCGGGCTGCGGCAGTTCGAGCACCGCGCCCGGCGCCGGCGACGCCTTCGTCTCGCGCGCGAGGTCGATGAAGTCGATCCGGTTCAGTGCCGCGTTGTGCGCGCGCACGAAGTCATAGCTCTTCGTGCTGCCTTCATGGTTGTTGAAGGCCACGCAGGGACTGATGACGTCGATGAAGGCGGCGCCGCGATGCCGCATCGCGCCTTCGATCAGCGGCACCATCTCGTCCTTGTCGCCGGAGAAGGTGCGCGCGACGTAGGTCGCGCCGAGCTGGAGCGCCATCGCCACCAGGTCGACCGGACTGTCGCGGTTGACCGCGCCCCGCTTTGCCTTCGAGCCGCGGTCGGCGGTGGCCGAGAACTGGCCCTTCGTGAGCCCGTAGACGCCGTTGTTCTCGACGATGTAGACCATGCGCACGCCGCGCCGTATCGCATGCACGAACTGGCCGATGCCGATCGACGCCGAGTCGCCGTCGCCGGAGATGCCGAGGTACAGCAGCTCGCGGTTGGCCAGCTGGGCGCCGGTCAGCACGCTCGGCATGCGCCCGTGCACGGTGTTGAAGCCGTGGCTGGCGCCGAGGAAGTAGTCCGGCGTCTTGCTCGAGCAGCCGATGCCGGACAGCTTGGCCACCCGGTGCGGCTCGATGTCCAGCTGCCAGCAGGCCTGCACGATCGCGGCCGAGATCGAGTCGTGACCGCAGCCGGCGCACAGCGTGCTGACGCGCCCTTCGTAGTCGCGCCGCGTGTAGCCGACCCGGTTGCGCTCGAGCGACGGGTGGTGCAGCTTCGGCTTGGCGATGTAGGTCATGCCGGTGCTCCCGGGCGGCGCTGGCTGCGCGTCGTCGTCATGCGCTCTTCTCTCTTCTTGCGGCGCCGCGGCTGCACCGCGAACTGGTGCACCTGGCGCGTGATCGCCTCGGCGATGAAACGCGCGGTGATCGGCGTGCCGTCGTAGTGCAGCACCGGGACCAGCCACGCCGGGTCGATGTCGAGGTCGTTGATCAGCAGCATGCGCATCTGCGCGTCACGGTTCTGCTCGACGACGAACACGCGGTCGTGCTCGGCGACGAACTCGCGCACGCCGGGCGTCAGCGGATAGGCCCGCAGGCGCAGCGCGTCGAGGTGGATGCCGTCGCCGGCGAGGGTTTCCAGCGCCTCGTCCATCGCCGCGCTGGTGGAGCCGAAACAGATCACGCCGAGCCGCGTCGCGCGTGCGGCCGCGCGCTCGATCGGCGCCGGCACGAGCGTGGCCGCAGTCGCGAACTTGCGCACCAGCCGGCGCATGTTGTCGACGTAATCCGGGCCGGACTCCGAGTAGCGCGCATAGGCGTCGCGCGTCGTGCCGCGGGTGAAGAAGGCGCCGCGCGTCGGATGGGTGCCGGGCAGCGTGCGCCACGGGATGCCGTCGCCGTCGACATCCTTGTAGCGCCCGAAGTCGCGACCGGCGTCGAGTTCGGCCGCGCTCATCACCTTGCCACGGTCGTGCCGGCGCGTGTCGTCCCACGCGAACGGCGCGGCGAGCCACTGGTTCATGCCGATGTCGAGGTCGCTCATCAGGAACACCGGCGTCTGCAGGCGTTCCGCGAGGTCGAACGCATCGGCGGCGAACTCGAAACACTCGTGCGGGTCGCACGGCAGCAGCAGCACATGCTGCGTGTCGCCATGCGACGCGTGGGCGCAGGCCAGCAGGTCGGCCTGCTGCGTGCGCGTCGGCATGCCGGTCGACGGCCCGCCGCGCTGCACGTCGACGATCACGATCGGGATCTCGGCGAAGTAGGCCAGCCCGATGAACTCCGACATCAGCGAGATGCCCGGCCCGGAAGTGGCGGTGAACGCCCGCGCGCCGTTCCAGCCGGCGCCGGTGATGATGCCGACCGACGCGATCTCGTCCTCCGCCTGCACGATCGCGTAGTTCGCGCAGCCGTCGGCGGTGTCGTGGCGGAAATGCTTGCACCAGGTCTGGAACGATTCGGCGACCGATGACGACGGCGTGATCGGGTACCAGGCGCAGACGGTCGCGCCGCCGTAGACGCAGCCGAGCGCGGTGGCGTTGTTGCCGTCGACGAAGACGCGTGCGCCGACCGCGTCGGCTCGTCGCACGCGCAGCCCCATCGGCGGCACCGACGGCGGCTGCAGATGTTCGCGCGCGAAGCTGCAACCGGAATGGAAGGCGCGCAGGTTGGATTCGAGCAGCCGCTCCTTGCCGCGGCCGCTGTACTGCGCGGCCAGCAACAGCTCGACCACCGCCGGATCGAGGTCCATCAGCCCGGCGAGCGCCCCCAGCACCATGATGTTCTTGAACAGCGTGCGCTGGCGCGGGTCCTCGTAGCTCGCGTTGCAGATCTCGGTGACCGGCATGCCGATGACGTTGACGTCCTCGCGCATGCCCGACGCC
>JBDTUO010000121.1:0-7633 GCA_040007675.1 Rubrivivax sp. | reverse complement strand
CTGATCCAGGACACGATCCGTCGTGCGCTCGCCGATGAACTGCTGTTCGGTCGCCTGGTCGACGGCGGGCGCCTGACGGTCGGCGTCGACGACGGCGGCGAGGTGGTGCTCGACATCCAGCCGCCACGCAAGAGCGACAAGCCGCGCGCCGAAGCGACACCGGCTTAACGGCGCTTCAGCGCGTTCGGCCCGCCGCCCACCTCAGGTGGGCGGCGCTGTTTCCACGGCCGGATCCTGGCGGTACAGCCGCTTCAGCACGTCGTACAGCGCCGGATGTTCGTCGCGCAACGCTTGCGGCGAGACGAAGAACGCCTCGCTGGCGACGGCGAAGAATTCGGCCTCGGCCTGCGCGCCGTAGGGGTCGAGCACGCTGTCGGTGTCACCGGCGTTCACGCGCGCGACGAAACGCCGGTACTCGTCGCCGAGCACCGCCTGCCAGTGCCGCGCCGGCAGGTCCGGCGGCAGCGGCGGCACGCCGTCGGCACGGCCGTTGGCCATGTCGAGCACGTGCGCGAATTCATGGATCACGACGTTGCTGGCGCCGAAGCCGTCGCGGCCGGCGCTGCGCACGTCCTGCCACGACAGCATCACAGGGCCCCGCTGCATCGCCTCGCCCGCGAGCGGTTCGTCGTATTCGTGCACGACGCCGAGTTCGTCGGTGATGCGGCGTCTGGCGACCACCGCCGACGGGTGCACGACGATGCCGACGAAGCCGTCGTAAGCGGCCAGCCCGAGGCGCAGCACCGGCAGGCAGGCCTGCGCCGCGATCGCGACCACCATGTCGTTGCGCAGCACCAGCCCTCCGGCCGGGCTGAACTCCTTGCGGTCGAGAAACAGGCTGGTCATGCGGCGCAATTGCCGTGCGTCGTCCGGATGGCGCCGGCGCAGGAAAGGGTAGCGCGCGAGCGTGCGTTTCCACAAGTCGTCGGGGATCGGGCGGCGTGCCAGCGCACGCGCCTCGGCGTGGCGGCGCCACGCCGCGAGCAGTCGTCTCCACATGACTGTGCGCGCGTCAGCCGGACGCAGTGGCGGTAGAGGGCGGGTGTCGCGACAGGCCGGCCGGCGTCAGACGCAGCAACCCGGCTCGCGCGGACCCGGCATGGTCGAGGTCCCAGTCGCTCAGCACATGTCGGTGGTGGCCTGCGCCGAGCGCCGACGTTCCCGGGCGGTGCGTGTGGCCGTGGATCAGGTCTGCGCAGCCTGTGGTGTCGAGCCAGGCCCGCGCGGCGTCGGGGTCGACATCGGCCCACAGCGCGGGGTCGAACGCGTCGGCGGCGCGCCGACGCTCGCTCGCGGCGCGCGCCGCGCCGGCGCGCGCCAGGCGTTCGTCCAGCGGCAGGGCCGCGAACTCGCGCTGCCACGGGTCGGAGCGTGCCTCCGCGCGCCAGCGCTGGTAGTCGACGTCGTCCAGGCACAGCGCGTCGCCGTGCGACAGCAGCCAGCGTCGGCCCCAGGCGACGAGCACCGTCGGATCGTTCAGCCGTTCGATCCCCGAGTCTGCGGCCATCGCATCGCCGAGCAGGAAATCGCGGTTGCCCGGCATGAAGGCGACGCGCCGAGTGCGGGCGGTCCGGGCCAGCAACTGCACGCAGCGCTGCTCGAACGGCCGGTGGCGCTGATCGTCGCCGACCCACACCTCGAACAGGTCGCCCAGGATCAGCAGCGCGTCGGCCCCCGTGTCGCGAAGCTGCGCTGCGAAAGCCTCGAAGGTCCGGGGCATTTCCGGCGCAAGGTGCAGGTCTGACAGCAGTTCGATGCAGCGCCACGCCGGCGGGGCCACCCACTCGGGCACCGGTGACAGCAACTGCGGCAGCGGCAGCCGCGCAGGGGGGCCGGCGGCGACCGGCATCACGGGACGCTCAGTCGGCCAGCGTGGCGCGCCGGATCACGACGTCGTCGACCGGCACGTCGTCGTGCATGTTGCGCCGGCCGGTCGCGACGCCGGCGATCCGGTCGACGATGTCGGTGCCGTCAACGACCCGGCCGAAGACCGCGTAGCCCCAACCCTGGGCCGACTCGGCCTTGAAGTTCAGGAAGGCGTTGTCCGTGAGGTTGATGAAGAACTGCGCGGACGCCGAGTGCGGGTCCGAGGTGCGCGCCATCGCCAGCGTGTACTTGTCGTTCTTCAGGCCGTTGCCGGCCTCGTTCTTGATCGGCGGCGACGTCGGTTTCTGCTTGAGGCCCGGCTCGAAGCCGCCGCCCTGGATCATGAAACCGGGGATGACGCGGTGGAACACGGTGCCGTCATAGTGCCCGGCCTTCACGTAGTCGACGAAGTTCTGCGCGCTCAATGGCGCCTTCGCGACGTCGAGTTCGATGCGGATAGTGCCGGCGCTGGTATCGAGCACGACGGCGATGGGGGTGGCTTGGTCCATTCAGGGCTCCAGGGTGGCTTTGCGGATCACGATCGGGGCCAGCGGCACATTCTGGTGCGGACCCTGGTCGCCGGTCGGCACGGTGCGGATCTTGTCGACGATGTCCATGCCTCGCACCACCTTGGCGAACACGGCGTAGCCGTTGCCGTCGCGGGCGTTGGCCGCGTCGAGGCGGGCATTGTCGGCGACGTTGATGAAAAACTGCGAGGTCGCCGACTCGGGCACCGACGTGCGCGCCATCGCGACGCTGCCGCGCACGTTGCTGAGACCGTTGCGCGACTCGAGCGGGATCGGTGCACGCGTCGCGCGCTCCTTCAGCGTGGCGTCCATGCCGCCGCCCTGGATCATGAAGTCCGGGATGACGCGGTGGAAGACGGTGCCGTCGTAATGGCCGGCCTTGACGTAGGCGACGAAGTTCTCGACCGTCTTCGGTGCCTTTGCGGCGTCAAGTTGGAGTTCGATGTCGCCGGCGCTGGTGGCGAGCAGGACCTTCTGCGCCAGCGCCGGCAGCGGTGCGGCGGCACACAGCGCGAGCAGCACGGCGGCCAGGCGCGCCGGGCCGCGGGGAGAGCGAATGGGGCGGATCAAGCGGCCTCCGGTGACACGGGGAACGGGGTTCGAAGTCTAGCGGGGCCGCCGCTATACTGCCCTGGGACCGTGTCGTGCCCGAGCGCCCGCCGGCCCCTTCCGCAACCCGCCTCGGTGTGCACGCCGATCCCCGCTGAGCACCTGCCGCCGATGACGCTGCGCATCCACAATTCACTGACTCGCCGCCTCGAACCTTTCGAGCCGATAACGCCCGGCCACGTGCGCATGTACGTTTGCGGCATCACGGTGTACGACCTGTGCCACGTGGGCCATGCGCGCATGATGATGGCGTTCGACGTCATCTACCGCTGGCTGCAGGCGAGTGGCCTGCGCGTGACCTACGTGCGCAACATCACCGACATCGACGACAAGATCATCAAGCGGGCGCTCGAGCGTGGCATCACGATCCGCGCGCTGACCGACGAGATGATCGCCGCGATGCACCGCGACATCGGCGCGCTGGGCCTCGCGACGCCGACCCTCGAACCGCGCGCGACCGACCATGTGCCGTCGATGGTCGACATGATCTTGCGCCTGGAACAGCGCGGGCTCGCGTACAGGGCCGCGTCGGGCGACGTCAACTTCGCGGTGCGCAAGTTCGACGGCTACGGCAAGCTGTCGGGCAAGTCACTCGACGAACTGCGCGCCGGCGAGCGCGTCGCGGTGCTGGGCGACAAACACGACCCGCTCGACTTCGTGCTCTGGAAGGCTGCCAAGCCCGATGAACCGGACGACGCCACCTGGCCGGCCCCGTTCGGCGCCGGGCGGCCCGGCTGGCACATCGAATGCTCGGCGATGGCCTGCGACGTGCTGGGCGAGACATTGGACATCCACGGCGGCGGCATGGACCTGCAGTTCCCGCATCACGAGAACGAGATCGCGCAGAGCGAGGGTGCGAACGGCGCGCCCCTCGCGCGCTACTGGCTGCACAACGGGTTCCTGAACGTCGACGACCAGAAGATGTCGAAGTCGCTCGGCAACTTCTTCACCATCGCCGACGTGCTGAAGCGCTACGACGGCGAGACGCTGCGTTTCTTCATGCTGCGCACGCATTACCGCAGCCCGTTCAATTTCAGCGACGCCCACCTCGACGACGCACGCCAGGCTTTGCGGCGGCTGTACACCGCGCTCGACGGCGTGCCGACCACGGTCGGCGAGCCCGACTGGTCTGAACCCCGGGCCGCGGCGTTTCGCGCTGCGATGGACGAGGACTTCCACACGCCCGGCGCGCTCGCGGTGTTGTTCGAACTCGCCGCCGACGTCAACCGCAGCGCCGACACGACCACCGCGACCTTGCTGTGCCGGCTCGGTGGGGTGCTGGGCATCCTGCAGCAGCCACCGCGTGCCTTCCTGCAGATCGGCGCGGTGCTGGATGACGACGCGGTGCGCGAACGCATCGCGGCTCGCGCTGCCGCCAAGACGGCGCGCGACTTTGCCACCGCTGACCGCATTCGCGACGAGCTCGCCGCGATCGGCATCGAGCTGCAGGACTCCGCCCAGGGCACGACCTGGTCGGTGGCTGCCGCCGCCAAGGCCTGATCCGATGCCCGCTTCGCGCGGCGTGGAGCCGCCGGCCGCCGCATCGCCGCCCGTCGCGTCGAAGGCCGGGGTGGTGCCCGGGGTCACAGCCGAGGTCACGCCCAACTACTGGGACGACGCGTGTCGCCACCTCGCACGGCGCGACCGCGTGCTGAAGAAGCTGATTCCGCGCTTCGGCGACGCCCGGCTGCAAAGCCGGGGTGACGCCTTCACGACGCTCGCCCGATCGATCGTCGGGCAGCAGATCTCGGTGCGCGCCGCACAGGCCGTGTGGGACCGCTTCGTTGCCTGCGTCGGCGGCGGCGCGTCGCGCGTGCAGCCCGAGGCCGTGGGCGGGGTGGCGGTGCCGGTGCTGCGCGAGGCGGGCCTGTCGGCGCGCAAGGCGGAGTACCTGCAGGACCTCGCGCTGCACTTCGCCGACCGCCGCGTGCACGTCGCGCAGTGGGCATCGATGGACGACGAGGCGATCATCGACGAGCTGGTCGCGATCCGCGGCATCGGCCGCTGGACGGCCGAGATGTTCCTGATCTTCCACCTGCTGCGGCCCGACGTGCTGCCGCTGGACGATCTCGGGCTGCTCAAGGGCATCAGCCTGAACTACTTCAGCGGCGAGCCGGTCTCGCGCGCCGAAGCGCGCGAACTCGGCGACGCCTGGTCGCCGTTCCGCTCGGTCGCCACTTGGTATATTTGGCGCAGCCTCGATCCGCTGCCGGTGGAGTACTGAACAGGGCGCCGGCCCCGCAGCCCGATCAGCCCCCCCGCCTCACCGCGTCGCTCACCCCCACTGCCACCCGCATGAGCAAACGCCACTTCCTCGAGTTCGAGCAACCGATCGCCGAGCTGGAATCCAAGATCGATGAGCTGCGCTACGTGCAGAACGAGTCGGCGGTCGACATCTCGGAGGATATCGAGCGGCTCGGCAAGAAGAGCCTGCAGCTGACGAAGGACATCTACTCCAGCCTGTCGCCGTGGCAGGTGACGCAGATCGCGCGCCACCCGCATCGCCCGTACACGCTGGACTACGTGAACGAGATCTTCACCGAGTTCCAGGAGCTGCACGGCGACCGCCACTACGCGGACGACCAGAGCATCGTCGGCGGGCTGGCGCGCTTCAACGGCCAGGCCTGCATGGTGATCGGCCACCAGAAGGGCCGCGACACGAAGGAGCGCACGCTGCGCAACTTCGGCATGTCGCGCCCCGAGGGCTATCGCAAGGCGCTGCGCCTGATGAAGCTGGCCGAGAAGTTCGGCCTGCCGGTATTCACCTTCGTCGACACGCCCGGGGCCTACCCCGGCATCGGGGCGGAGGAACGCGGGCAGTCGGAAGCAATCGGTCGCAACATCTTCGAGATGGCGCGGCTGGAGGTGCCTATCGTCGCGACCATCATCGGCGAGGGCGGCTCCGGCGGAGCGCTCGCGATCAGCGTCGGCGACCAGGTGCTGATGCTGCAGTTCTCGGTCTATTCGGTGATCTCGCCCGAGGGCTGCGCGTCGATCCTGTGGAAGACCGCCGAGCGCGCATCCGACGCCGCCGACGCGCTGGGCATCACCGCGCACCGGCTGAAGGCGCTCGGACTGATCGACAAGATCGTCAGCGAGCCCGTCGGGGGCGCGCACCGCGATCCGAAATGGATGGCCTCGTCGTTGAAGCGGGCGCTCAACGACGCGCTGCGCCAGGTTTCCGACCTGTCGACCAAGGACCTGCTGCAGCGGCGCTACGAGCGGCTGCAGTCGTATGGTCGGTTCAGCGACACCACTGAACGCTGACCCGGGCGCCGACCCGAGTGCGGCGCCGGGCGGCGACGAACGTGTCGCGGTCGCCGTCAGCGGTGGCCTCGACTCCACCGCGCTGCTGCACTGCGTGATGCGCGCCGCGCGGGGTCAGTCGGTGACGGTTCACGCGTTGCACGTGCACCATGGACTGCAGCCACAGGCCGACGACTGGGTGCGCCATCTGGCGGCGCAGTGCCGGCGGTGGCGTGTGCCGCTGCACGTGCAGCGTCTGGAGCGCCGCCCGCCAGCGGGTGAGAGCGTAGAGGCGTGGGCGCGGCGCGAGCGCTACGCCGCGCTGGCTCAGCTCGCCGATGCGGTCGGCTGCCGCGCGGTACTGCTGGCACACCACCGGCGCGACCAGGCCGAGACGGTGCTGCTGCAACTGCAGCGCGGCGGCGGCGCGCGCGCGCTGGCCGGCGTGCCGGCGGCGGCCGAGCACGCCGGCATCCGCTGGCTGCGCCCTTGGCTCGCGCTGCCGCGTGAGGCCGTGCGCGCCTATGCGACCCGCTACCGCCTGCGCTGGATCGAGGACCCGAGCAACGACGACGAGCGGTTTGCGCGCAATCGACTGCGGCGGCAGTCCGTTGCCCTGTTGGCGGACCACGAGGCGGCCATTGCGCTCGCCGCGCGGCGCGCCCAGGAGGAGGCCGCGTGCCTGCACGCGCTGGCCGGCATCGACGCCGCCGCGAGCACCGAAGGCGACGCGCTGCGCGTGATGGCCTGGGGCCTGCTCGACGAACCGCGGCGTGCCAACTTGCTGCGGCACTGGTTTCGCGCGGCCTGCGGCCGCGGGCTGCCGCAGACGCTGCTGGAGCGGCTGCTGAAGGAGATGCCGGTCGCCGCGCAGGCGCGCTGGCCGGCGCCGGATGGCGAGCTGCGATTGCACGGCGGCTGGCTGCGCTTTGATCGGCAGCCCGCAGCCATTTCGTTCGCGGACGACGACGCGGTGCTCGACCTCAGTCAACCGGGGCGCTACGCGCTGGTCGGTGGACACGGCGTCATCGAGGTCGAGGAAGTCAAGTCTGGAGGCGTGACGGCGAGGCGGCTGGCGCAGGTGAGGTTGCGGGCGCGCCAGGGTGGCGAGCGGTTCCAGGCCGCGCCCGGTCGACCGCCGAGGGCCCTGAAGAAGCAGTACCAGATGCTCGGTGTAGCGGCCTGGGATCGTGTCGGCCCGCTCGTCGTCGCGCTCGACGGCCAGCTGCTCTTTGTGCCTGGACTAGGCATCGACGCGCGGGTGCTGGCGCCGGCGGGGCAGCCGCAGCTGACACTGCGCTGGACAGCCGACGCAGGTGCGTAGAATCCGGCGGTTTTGCTCAGCGTCCGGCAGCGCCCATGGCCTTGATCGTCCACAAGTACGG
>JBDTUO010000120.1:0-7649 GCA_040007675.1 Rubrivivax sp. | reverse complement strand
CGCTCGAAGGCGTGTGGGCGGTGGGCGATGTCGTGCGCGGGCCGATGCTCGCGCACAAGGCCGAGGAAGAAGGGGTCGCGGTCGCCGAGCGCATCGCCGGTCAGCACGGCCACGTCGACTTCAACACGATCCCGTGGGTCATCTACACGAGCCCCGAGATCGCCTGGGTCGGGCAGACCGAGCAACAGCTCAAGGCCGCCGGGCGGGCGTACAAGGCCGGCAGCTTCCCGTTCCTCGCGAACGGCCGTGCGCGCGCGCTCGGCGACACGACGGGGCTGGTCAAGGTGCTCGCCGACGCCTCGAGCGACGAGATTCTCGGCGTCCACATCGTCGGCCCGCAGGCCAGCGAACTGATCGCCGAGGCGGTGGTCGCGATGTCGTTCCGCGCCAGCAGCGAGGACATCGCGCGCATCTGCCACGCCCATCCCTCGCTCAGCGAAGCGACCAAGGAAGCGGCGCTCGCGGTCGACCAGCGCGCGCTGAACTTTTGAGCCTGGCCGGCCCCCCCGTGCGCCGGCCACGCTGAGTCGTGGGCATCCGCCAGCTCTACGAGGCCGAGCTCGCCGCCCGCGGCTATCGCAGCGACGCCGCGCAGTTGCGCGCCGTCGACGCCCTCGAGCGCTGCGAGACCGAGTGGGCGGACTACAAGGCCAGGCGCAGCAACCCGCTGAGCAAGCTGCTCCGCCGGCCACCGATTCCGCGCGGCGTCTACATGTGGGGCGGCGTCGGCCGCGGCAAGAGCTTCCTGATGGACTGCTTCTTCCAGGCCGTGCCGTTGACGCGCAAGACACGCCTGCATTTCCACGAGTTCATGCGCGAGGTGCATCGCGAGCTGCAGGATCTCAAGGGTACGGCCGACCCGCTGGACGTGCTCGGCGAACGGGTCGCACGCCGCCACCGGCTGATCTGCTTCGACGAGTTCCACATCGCCGACGTCACCGACGCGTTGATCCTGCACCGCCTGCTCGCGGCGCTGTTCCGGCACCGGGTCAGCATCGTCACGACCTCGAATTTCCCACCCGACGGCCTGTACCCGAACGGGCTGCACCGGGACCGCATCCTGCCGGCGATCGCACTGCTCGAGGAGCGACTCGAGGTGCTCAACGTCGACGCCGGCACCGACTACCGGCAGCGTACGCTGATGAACGTGCGGCTCTACCACGCACCGCTGTCAGCCGAGGCCGAGGCCGCGATGGCGGCGGCGTTCGACGAACTCGCCGAGGCCCGCGACGAAGATCCGCGGCTGCACATCGAGCATCGCCAACTGAGCGCGCGGCGGCGCGCCGGCGGCGTCGTCTGGTTCGACTTCGCGCAGCTCTGCGGCGGGCCGCGCTCGCAGAACGACTACCTCGAGATCGCCTCGCGATTCCACACCGTGCTGCTGTCGGGCGTGCCGCAGATGCCGCCGCGCCTGGCGAGCGAGGCGCGCCGATTCACGTGGCTGGTCGACGTGCTGTACGACCGCCGCGTGAAGTTGATCGTCTCGGCTGCGGTGGCGGCGGAACAGCTCTACACCGAGGGGCCGCTCGTCCAAGAGTTCGCGCGCACCGTGTCGCGCCTGCACGAGATGCAGTCGGCCGAGTACCTGGCGCTGCAGCGACGCGAGGTCGATACCGCGCTGACCTGATGACCCGCAGGCGCCCGCCTGGCGTGCCTACTTCAGCGGCTCGACCCGCACCAGCGCCAGCGACACGTTGTCGCCGCCGCCACGGGCGCGTTGGCGCGCCTTGTTGATCAGCATCTCGCTCGCCTCACGCGGCGCCAGGCCGTCGGCGATCGCGCCGAGTTCCTTCGGTGTGAAGTAGTGCCACAACCCGTCGCTGCATGCCATCAGCGTGTCGCCCGGTTGCACGTCGCCGATCGCCCACGGGGACTGCGGCGGGTCCTGATGGGTGCCGAGGCAGCCGGTCAGCAGGTTCGCCTGCGGGTGGGCATTGGCCTGTTCTTCCGACAACCGGCCCTCCTCGATCAGCCGCTGGACGAAGGAATGGTCGATCGTGCGGCCCATCAGGTTGGCGCCGCGGAAGTGATAGATGCGCGAGTCGCCAGCGTGCACAGCGTGGCATCGCAGGTCTGGCGTCAACACGAAGGCGGCCACCGTGCTGTGCGGCTCCTCCTCGGCCGTGAGCGCGGTCAGCTTGATCATCAGGTGCGCTTCCCTGACCAGCTGCCGCAACAGGAGCTCGCCGTCGTCGCTCTGCGGCGCGAAGCGCTCGAACAGCTGGCGCGCCGTCATCAGCACCTGGTCAGCGGCCTTGCGACCGCCGCTCTTGCCGCCCATGCCGTCGGCCAGCACCGCCAGCGCGCAGCCCGGCACGCGGGCGTGCATCACGACCTCCACCTGATCCTGCTGATACGCGCGGTCGCCGCGGTGCAGGCCCGTCGCCGCGAGGAGGCGAAACGTGGGGGCAGCAGCGGCAGCGGCTTCGGTCATCGGAGCGGACTATAAACTGGCACCCTGGTCGCCTCGGCATGGAAAACAACCTGCATTCCCCACAACGTCGCTTAATCGAGCTGCGCATGGCGCACGCCGATCTCGACAGCCTGATCGACCACAGCGAGGTGGCCAATCCGCTCGACGATCTGGCGTTGCGGCGGCTCAAGAAGCGCCGCCTGCTGTTGCGCGACCAGATCGCCCGCCTCGAGGTCGAGCTCGATCCGCCGGAGCCGGCCTGAGCGACGCCGCCGAGTCCCTCGCCGATGAGGTGGAACGGGCGTTCGCCGACGACGGCCCGATCGCACGCGCGCTGCCGGGCTTCCGGCGACGCGACGCGCAGGACCAGCTGGCACGCGCGGTGGCGCAGGCCCTGGCCGATCGTGGCGCGCTGGCCGCCGAGGCCGGTACCGGCGTCGGCAAGACCTTTGCGTACCTGGTGCCGCTGCTGCTCGCCGGGCGCCGCGCGCTCGTCAGCACCGCGACCAAGAGCCTGCAGGACCAGTTGTTCCTGCGCGACCTGCCGCGCCTGCGCGACGCGCTCGGCGTCACTGCCCGCCTCGCGCTGCTGAAGGGGCGCGCGAGCTACCTCTGCCTGCACCGGCTCGGCCTGGCGCGCAGCCAGGCCCAACTGCCGGACCGGTGGGCGGTGCGCACGCTCGCGCGCGTCGAAACCTGGGCCACCGCCACCCGCACCGGCGACCTCGCCGAGATCGAGGGCCTGGACGACCGTTCGCCGGTGATCCCGCTCGTAACCTCGACGCGCGAGAACTGCCTCGGCGCCGAGTGCCCGTCGTTCGCCGCCTGCCACGTCGTGCGCGCGCGACGCGAGGCGATGGCCGCCGACCTCGTCGTCGTCAACCACCACCTGTTCTTCGCCGACCTGGCGTTGCGCGACAGCGGGGTCGCCGAACTGTTGCCGACGGTAGACGCGGCGGTGTTCGACGAGGCGCACACGCTGGTCGATGCAGGCGTGCAATTCCTCGGCCGGATGCTGGGCAGCGGGCAGGCGATCGACTTCTCGCGCGACCTGCTCGCCGCCGGCCTGCAGCATGCGCGCGGCCTGCAGGACTGGACTGGCCTGGCCGCCGCGATCGAGCACGCGGCGCGCGAGCTGCGGCTGGCGTGCGCCGGGCCGCAGCGCGACGTGCGCGGCATGCTCAAGCTGCGCTACACCGAGGTTGCGGCCGAGGGTGCGCTCGTCGCCCCGCTGCAGGCGCTCGGCAGCGCTGCCCGCAACGCCGCGGCGGCGGCCGATGCGATGGCCGAGACCGCCCCCGACCTGGCGCGGCTGGCCGAGCGTGCGCAGGCCTTGGCGGCGCTGGCGGCCGGCGTCGACGCGCCGGTCGCCGACGGCCACGTGCGCTGGATAGACCTGTCGCCCCATCAGGCGCGACTCGTCGAATCGCCGCTCGACATCCGCGCGATGCTGACCGAGCAGCGCCGCGCAGCGCCGCGTGCGTGGATCTTCACGTCGGCGACGCTGGGCGACGACGACGGCCTCGGCTGGTTCGTGCGCAGCACCGGCCTGGAGGACGCGACACGCCTGCGCGTCGGCAGCCCGTTCGACTACCCGCGCCAGGCGCGGCTGTGGGTACCCGAGCGTTGTCCGCTGCCGAACGACCCGGCCCATCCGGCGGCGGTCGGCACGCTCGCGGCCCGCTGCGCCCAGCGCCTCGGTGGGCGCACCTTCGTGCTGACGACCACGCTGCGCGTGCTGCCGCTGATCGCCGAAGCGGCGCAGGCCTGGCTGACGCGCCAGGGCGGGTCGCTCGAGATTCTGGTGCAGGGCAGCGAGCCACGGCGCAGCCTGCTTCAGCGTTTCGGCCATGGCGCCGGCAAGCTGCTGATCGGCTCGCACAGCTTCTGGGAAGGCATCGACATGCCGGGCGACGCGCTGCAATGCGTGCTGATCGACAAGCTGCCGTTTCCGCCGCCCAACGACCCGCTGGTCGAGGCCCGGGTGCGCCAGCTGAAGACCGCGGGCGAGGACCCGTTCGGCGCCTATTTCGTCGCCGAGGCGGCGGTGGCGCTCAAGCAGGGCGCGGGGCGGCTGATCCGCACCGAGACCGACCGCGGCCTGCTCGTCGTCTGCGACCCGCGGCTCGCGCAGTCGCGCTATGGCGCCAGGCTGCAGGCCGCTCTGCCGCCGATGGGGCGGCTCGACGGCGAGGAAGCGGTACGCGCGTGGCTGGCCACACTGGCCGAGACAGTCGCAGCGACCTGATCGCGCGGCGGGGCTACCAGAACTGCCACCAGGCGCGTTCCGGGCCTTCCAGGCCGGCGGTCAGGAAGCGGCTGGTCGGAAAGTTCTGCTTCAGCACGCGCTCGGCCGAGTCGCGCAGCTCGGGCAGTTCGAGCCGTTCGTAGCTGAGCATCAGCAGGTACAGCGCCTCCTCGGCCGACGGGGCGGTCTGGAAGTCGGCCACCGCACGCTGCGCCCGGTTGGCGGCCGCGACGTAGGCCCCGCGCAGGTAGTAGTACCGCGCGACGTGCACCTCGTGGCGGGCGAGCGCGTTGGCGATGTAGTCCATGCGCACCCGGGCGTCCGCCGTGTAGCGCGAATCCGGGAACTGGTCGATCAGCTGTCGGAAGCTCTGCCAGGCGTCGCGCGCGGCCTGCTGGTCGCGCTCGGCGAGGTCCTGGCGTGCCAGGCCCGAAAGGAAGCCCAGGTTGTCGTTGAAATTCACCATGCCGCGCAGGTACAGCGCGTAGTCCAGCGCGGGGCTCGACGGGTTGAACCGGATGAAGCGGTCGAGCGTGGCAACCGCGGCCTCACGTTCGCTGGACTTCCACTGCGCGAACGCCAGCTCCAGCTGCGCCTGCTGCGCCAGCAGCGTGCCGGCGCCGAGCGCCTCCACGCGGTTGAAGCCCTTGATCGCGGCGTCGTAGGCGCCCGAGGCGAGGTCTTCCTTGGCGCCGCGAAACACCTCTTCAGCGGTCGCGTCGGGCTTGTCCAGCGGGCGAATCGCACCGCAGCCGGCGAGCAGCGCGGCGGCTGCGACGAGGACCGGCGCCGAAACGCGCCACACACGCCAGTCGATCATCATTTGCGAGCAGGAGCGGCCTGTGGCCGCTCGGGGACAATGCAGCGGTGCATTATAGGGAGCGCCCCGAACCTGACGATCGTGCCGAGCGCCCCGACGACGAGTCGGCCGACCCGGTCGAGTCGCACGAGACCCGCCGCCTCACGCTCGATGCCCGGGTGCACGGTGCGCGGCTCGACAAGGTGCTGGTCGGCGTCGCGCCGGAGTTCTCGCGCACCTACCTGCAGTCCCTCATCGCGCGCGGACACGTGCGGCTCGATGGCGTGCCGTCGGCGCTGGCCGCGCGCCGCGTGCGCGCCGGCCAGGCGCTCGAACTCGACCTGGTGCCGACCGAGCAGAGCCTGGCCTTCCGCCCGCAGCCGCTCACGCTGGTGGTGCTGTACGAGGACGACTCGATGCTGATCATCGACAAGCCGGTCGGGCTGGTCGTGCATCCGGCGCCGGGCAACTGGTCGGGCACGCTCCTGAACGGCCTGCTCCACCGCTATCCGGCCGCGGCGACACTGCCTCGCGCCGGTATCGTGCACCGGCTCGACAAGGACACCTCCGGCGCGATGGTCATCGGCAAGACGCTGCCCGCGGTGACCGCGCTGTCGCGTGCGATCGCCGAACGCCGCGCGCAGCGCCGCTACGTCGCGATCGCGCACGGCACGGTGCTGGCGCCGGTCCAGACCCTCGATGCACCGATCGGCCGCGACCCGGTCTCGCGGGTGCGCATGGCCATCGTCGGCGGCGGGCGCGGCGCGCGCACCGACGTCCGGCGGCTCGCCGTCGGCGCCGGCTGCAGCGCACTGGCCTGCACGCTCCACACCGGCCGCACGCACCAGATCCGCGTGCACCTCGCGCACGCCGGCCACCCGCTGGTCGCCGACACGCTGTACGGCGGCCGGCCCGCGCTCGGCCTGGCGCGCCAGGCGCTGCATGCGGCGCGGCTGGCGCTGCCGCACCCGGAGGACGGTCGAACGATCACGGTCGACTGCGCGCCGCCCGCGGACTTCCTGGCGGCGTGGCTGCGCGTCGGCGCCGCACCGGCGTGGCCGGAACCCACGGCGTCGGCCGGCACGGCGCTACAATCAGCGAATTCGGTCCGGAAGGTGTAGGAGGACCGTCCAGCGGAGCGGGCACTGCCCGGCCGCCTGCGACGACACTGCGCCGATCGCCTGCCGGCATTGCCGCAGGCGGCCACCGGACCCCGATCCGCGCCCGTTCCCGCCGCCGGCTTGACGGCCCCGGGGCATGCGCGGTCCGGAATGGCCGGACAAAGGACCCGGTTCCCTATGGCGCTCGCCGGCTCGGCGTCGGCACCCTGAAGAACGACAAGGCATGGATACATCGGAGGCCAAACGCGTCCTCGAGACCGCGCTCATCTGTGCAGCCGCACCGGTGCCGATGCGCGAGTTGCAGCAATTGTTCGACGAACAGTTCGGCGCCGATGCACTGCGCTCACTGCTCGACGAACTGGCCGGCGACTGGCAGCACCGCGGCGTCGAGCTCGTCACGCTGGCGTCAGGCTGGCGCTTCCAGAGCCGGCCCGAGA
This sequence comes from Rubrivivax sp., assembly GCA_040007675.1. GTDB lineage: Bacteria > Pseudomonadota > Gammaproteobacteria > Burkholderiales > Burkholderiaceae_C > Rubrivivax. The sequence goes on along the minus strand of JBDTUO010000120.1, from coordinate 631 downwards.
TGCGACCGTTCCTCGACCGCATGCACCCGGAGAAACCGCCGCGCTATTCGCGCGCCGCGCTCGAGACGCTCGCGATCGTCGCCTACCGGCAACCGGTGACGCGCGGCGACATCGAAGACATCCGCGGCGTCACGGTCAGCAGCCAGATCGTCAAGCAGCTCGAGGACCGGGGCTGGATCGAATCGATCGGCACACGCGAGACGCCCGGCCGCCCGGCGCTCTACGCGACGACGCGCCAGTTCCTCGACGACCTGGGGCTCGCGGCGCTGGACCAGCTGCCGCCGATCGACGCCGGGGTCTCGGGGGCGACGGCGTTAAGCAAATTCGGCGCCGACGCGGCCGAGCCGCAGCCCGAACTGGCGCTCGACGAAGCGCCCGACGCTACCGGCACCGAGCCCGCCGACCCCGCCGCCCCCGCTGTCCGGCCCGCTTCGCCGTCACCCGACGACCCCGTCGACGCTGACGCCAACGTCGCGCCGTCCACCGCCCGCAGCGACGGGCCTGCGCCGGTCACCCAGACCGTCGACACCGTTCCCGACACCTCCCTCCCCGAAGGCCAGCAGCCATGAAGCCGAGCGACCTCGACACACCCCCGCCTGACCACACCGCGACGGCAGATGCCGGCGCCACT
>JBDTUO010000119.1:0-7727 GCA_040007675.1 Rubrivivax sp. | reverse complement strand
CGACGTTCGGGATGCCGAGACCGACGTTGAGCTCGCCGGTGTCGTCGAGCTCCTCGAGCTGCTGCGGCGTCAGCAGCTCGGCCAGCAGCACACGCGTCTGGCCGACGCTGAGCACCTGGTCCGACAACTGCAGGATCTGGCCGTGGATCTTGATCAGGATCGGCGTGTTGGCCGACAGGTAGACGTCGGAGGCGTCCTTCTCGGCCATCAGCCGCAGCACGCGCTCCATGTTGCCACTGGACATGTGTGGGCTCTCCGTGAGTTGTCAGTCGTGCTGCGGCCCGGATCCGGCGCTGCCGGTCCGAGGCCGGCGGCCCCCGCGGGGGGTACCGAGCGTCAGCGAGTTCGGGGGGCCCATCAGGCGCGCAGCAGCTCGTTGATGCTGGTCTTCGCGCGCGTCTGCGCGTCGACCCGTTTGACGATGACGGCGCAGTACAGGTTGTACTTGCCGCCGGCTTTGGGCAGGCTGCCACTGACGACGACCGAGCCCGAGGGCACGCGGCCGTAGCTGATCTGATCGGTATCGCGGTCGTAGATCGGCGTGCTCTGGCCCAGGTAGACGCCCATGCCGAGCACCGAGTTCTCCTCGACGATCACGCCTTCGACGACCTCGGAGCGGGCGCCGATGAAGCAGCCGTCCTCGATGATGGTCGGGCTGGCCTGCAGCGGCTCGAGCACGCCGCCGATGCCGACCCCGCCCGACAGGTGCACGTTCTTGCCGATCTGTGCGCACGAGCCGACGGTGGCCCAGGTGTCGACCATGGTGCCCTCGTCGACGTAGGCACCGATGTTGACGTAGCTGGGCATCAGCACGACGCCGCGGCCGATGTAGCTGCCACGCCGGGCCACCGCCGGCGGCACGATGCGCACCCCGGCGGCGCGCACCGCCGCTTCGTCCAGGTGCGCGAACTTGGTCTTGACCTTGTCGAAGAACGCGAGATCGCCGGCATGCATCAACTGGTTGTCGGTCAGTCGGAAGCTCAGCAACACCGCTTTCTTCACCCACTCGTTCACGCTCCAGCGTCCTACGCCCTGCCGCTCGGCCACTCGCAGCCTTCCGGCGTTCAGGTCGTCTATGACGTGCTCCACGGCCTCGCGCACGTCCGGCGCACTGGTCGGGCCCAGGCTGGCGCGGCTGTCCCACGCGAGGTCGATGAGGGACTGGTGGTCGGCGGCGGTGCTCATGGGGGGGCGTGCTCCCGGGTGTAGGCGACGATGCGCCGAGCGGCTTCGAGGCAGTCCTCGAGGCTCGCGACCAGCGCCAGCCGGATGCGGCCGGCGCCAGGGTTCTGGCCATGCGCCGGACGGGCCAGCAGGCTGCCCGGCAGGACCGAGACATTGTATTGAGCGAGCAACCCGAGCGCGAACGCGACGTCGTCGCCGACCCCGCCCGGCGCCGGGCCGGGCACACCGGCCCACAGGTAAAAACCGGCGTCGGGCAGCGCGACGTCGAGCACTTCGGCCAGGCGCGGCGTGACCTGTTCGAACTTGGCGGCGTAGAGCGCGCGGTTGGCGATGACGTGCGCCTCGTCGTTCCAGGCGGCGATGCTGGCGCGCTGCGCGAGCGGTCCCATCGCGCTGCCGTGGTAGGTGCGGTAGAGCAGGAATGCGGCGATCCAGCGCGCGTCGCCGGCGACGAAGCCCGCGCGCAGGCCCGGCACGTTGGACCGCTTGCTCAGGCTCGTGAACGCGACCAGGTTGCGGAAATCGCCGCGCCCGAGCCGGCGCGCCGCCTCCAGCGCACCGAGCGGTGGCGTCGTCCCGACGTAGATCTCGGAATAACACTCATCGCTCGCGATCACGAAGCCGTGACGGTCGCTGAGCGCGAACAGGCGCTCCCATTCGGCCAGCGGCAGCACGGCGCCAGTCGGGTTGCCCGGCGAACAGACGAACAGCAGCTGCGTGCGCGACCAGGTGGCATCGTCGACGCCATCCCAGTCGGCCGCGAAGTTGCGCGTCGGGTCGCTGTTGGCGAACGCGGTGCCCGCCCCGGAGAGCAGTGCCGCGCCCTCGTAGATCTGATAGAAGGGATTCGGGCAGACGACGGTGGCTCCCGGGCGCGTCGCGTCGACCGCAACCTGCGCGAACGCGAACAGCGCCTCGCGCGTGCCGTTCACCGGCAGCACCTGCGTCGCCGGGTTCACCGTGACGCCGTAGCGCCGCTGCAGCCAGCCGGCGGCAGCCTCGCGCAGAGCGGGTTCGCCGGCGGTCGGCGGGTAGTGCGACAGCCCGGGCAGCGCATCGACGACCGCCTGCTCGATCAGCGCCGGCGTCGGGTGGCGCGGCTCGCCGATGCCCAGGCCGATGGGCGCCAACGCGGGGTTGGGTACCCGGCCGCGGCTCAGCTCCCGCAGGCGCTCGAAAGGATAGGGATGCAGGCGCTGCAGCAGCGGGTTCATGGGTCGATTATCCCGGCCCTCCGACGCGCACGATCGCCGCGCCGCGGCGCTCCCGCGACAGCCGCCGCCGCTACAGCAGCAGGCCGTCGTCCTGCAGTGCGGCGTCGACGCGCCGGAGCAGCGCATCGAGGTCGACCGCGCCGGCGCCCGGTGACGCGGGCGCGCGTGGCGCCGCGGCGGGCGAGGGTGCGGGGGTGCTCTCGGCAAGCCGATACGCGAGGTTGAGTGCTGCCAGCACCGCCATGCGTTCACGCGCCTTGACCTTGCCGGCGTCGCGGATCGCGCTCATCTCGGTGTCGACCGTCGCCACCGCGGCCAGCAGCGACGCCTCCCCGCCGTCCGGGCAGCCGAGGATGTAGCTCTGGCCGAGGATCGTGACTTCGAGCTGCTTCATGTTCAGGCAGTGTCCGGCGTGTCGGTGTCGGTCGGCAGGCGTGCCAGCAGCGCGTCGACCCGCCCGCGCGCCGTCGTCAGCCGCGCCCGCAGGCTGTCGCGCTCGCTCGTGACGGCGCCGAGTTCCTGCTCGAGCAGCGCATGCGATCGCTTCAACTCGTCGTGCCGCAGCAGCAGGCGTTCGACGCGTTCAGCGAGGGCTTCGAGGGTGGAGGGCATGGCTGGCGGGGGCACCGATGCGGCAGGCGTTCAATCCGGCGCGAATTGTAGGTGGCCAAAATCGCAGTCGGCCCGCACGCTGCATACCTCGCAGCGCGGACGGCGTGCCAAACACACGTAGCGGCCGTGCAGGATCAGCCAGTGGTGCGCGTGCACCCGATAGCGCGGCGGCACCCGCGCGAGCAGGCCGAGTTCGACCGCCAGCGGCGTGGCGCCGCGCGCGAGGCCGGTGCGGTTCGAGACGCGGAAGATGTGGGTGTCGACCGCCATCGTCGGCTCGCCGAACGCGACGTTCAGCACCACGTTGGCGGTCTTGCGGCCGACGCCCGGCAGCGCCTCGAGCGCGCTGCGTTCGCGCGGCACCCGCCCGCCGTGGCGCTCGATCAGCAGGCGCGAGGTCTCGACCAGGTGACGCGCCTTGGTCCGGTAAAGGCCGATGCTGCGGATGTGCGCGGCCACGCCGTCGACGCCGAGTGCGAGCATGCGCTGCGGGTGGGGCGCGACGGCGAACAGCTGCCGGGTCGCGCGGTTCACGCTGACGTCGGTGGCCTGCGCCGACAGCAGCACCGCGGCGAGCAGTTCGAACACGCTCGTGTAGACCAATTCCGACTGCGGCGTCGGGTTGGCCGCCGCGAGGGTAGCGAAGAAGCGCTCGACCTGCTGTGGCGTCACGTCAGGTCCGAGCCGTCGGCCGCACGGCGCGCGCGCGCGCGCCGCAGCGCGGCGGCTATCACGGCGCGTTTGCGCTGTACCGCCTCGGGGTCGGTCAGGTGGGTTCCTTTCGGCAGGTCGGCGAGCCGCGCGGCCGCCTTGGCTGCCAGCCGCTCGTCGTTTTCGCGCCGCGTGCGCTCCGTGCGCGCGCAGTGGAACGCGTAGCGCGCTCGGGCCTCGTCCGCCTGGGCCGCGCTCCACGCGTTCCAGCCGGTCCGCGCGCCGGTCACCGCCGGCATGGCAATGCAGTCGACCGGACACACCGGCACGCAGAGCTCACAACCGGTGCACAGGGCGTCGATCACGGTGTGCATGCGCTTCGGCGCGCCGACGATGCAGTCGACGGGACAGGCCTGGATGCACAGCGTGCAGCCGATGCACCACTCCTCGTCGATGACCGCGAGCGCACGCGGCCCTTCACGGCCGCGCTCGGGGTCGAGTGGGCGCAGCGGTCTCGCGGTGACGGCGGCCAACCGAACGATGCCCTCGGCGCCGCCAGGCGGGCAGCGGTCGATGTCGGCGTCGCCGTCGGCCATCGCCTGCGCGTAGCCGTGGCAGTCGGGGTAGCCGCAGCGGGTGCACTGGGTCTGCGGCAGCACGCCGTCGATTTCGGCGGCACTCGGGAGCCGCGGGCGCGGCGCGACGGCAGGGCGGTCGTCGAGCGGAGTCACCGCGCCATTATCGGCGCCGGATTTCAGCCGACCCCAGGCGCGGGATCAGGCCTTCGCAGTGCTGCGGCGGCCGCGCGAAACGGGGGCCCGGGTAGCGAGCTTGGCCTTGGCGGCGACCTTGGCCTTGGCGGCGACCTTGTTCGGCCGGCGCGTCGCCTTCGGCGCGGCCAGCGCCAGCGGGGCAGCGTCGTAGGTCGCGATGAAGGCCTTGACCGCGGGATAGACCTTCTCGCGCCAGCGGCGGCCGGAGAAGATGCCGTAGTGCCCCGCGCCGAGCGCGTCGTAGTGGCGTCGATGCGCCGGCGGGATACCCGTGCACAGGTCGTGGGCGGCGTGCGTCTGGCCGGCGCCGGAGATGTCGTCGAACTCGCCCTCGATCGTCAGCAGCGCGCTGCGCGTGATGTCCTGCGGCCGCACCGGCGCGCCGTCGACCACCCACGTGCCGCTGACGAGAGCGAACTGCTGAAACACCTTGTCGATCGTGTCCAGGTAGTACTCGGCCGGCATGTCCAGCACCGCGTTGTACTCGTCGTAGAACTCGCGGTGGGCGTCGGCGCTGTCGTCGTCGCCGCGGATCATGTCGAGAAAATAGTCGTAGTGCGACGAGACGTGGCGATCCGGGTTCATCGCGACGAAACCGGAGTGCTGCAGGAAGCCGGGGTAGACGCGGCGCCCGGCACCCGGGTAGTTCTGCGGCACGCGGAAGATGACGTTGTTCTCGAACCAGCTGTGGCTCTTCGTCGTCGCCAGCGTGTTGACCGCGGTGGCGCTGCGGCGGGCGTCGATCGGGCCGCCCATCATCGTCAGGGTGCGCGGCGTCGGCTCACCCGCGCTGGCCAGCAGCGACACCGCCACCAGCACGGGCACGGTCGGCTGGCACACCGAGATCACGTGCACTTCCGGGCCGATGGTGCGGATGAATTCCTGCACGTAGCGCACGTAGTCGTCGAGGTGGAAAGGCCCGTCCGAGACCGGGACCATGCGGGCGTCGGTCCAGTCGGTGACGAAGACCTTGTGCTCCTGCAGCAGGCTGCGCACCGTGTCGCGCAGCAGCGTCGCGTGGTGACCCGACAGCGGTGCGACGACGAGCACGGTCGGCTGGGTCTTCATCAGCGCCAGCGCCGCGGGGTCGTCAGTGAAGCGCTTGAATCGCAGCAGGCGGCAGAACGGCTTGGTCAGCGCCACCTGTTCCTGCACCGCGACCTCGGTGCGGCCACCGACACGCGCCGACGTGATGCCGAAGGCCGGTTTCTCGTATTCCTTGGCCAGCCGGTGCAGCAGGTCGAAGCCGGCCGAGACGCGCTGCGACATCGGCGAATGCGCGAAGGGAGACAGCGGGTGGTCGTACAGCTTGGCCGAGGCACTGGCGAACTCGGAGAACGGCGCCATCAGCGCCCGCTGGGACTCGTACAGGTGATAGAGCATGCGTTTTGCGTGTCCCGGTGACTTGTGCGGCGCAGCAAATGTACCGTCAACCCAGCTGCCGCGTGGCCCGCGCGCGGCCAAAACCACCAAAACGGGGGAAAGTGCCTACATCACACTGACGAGAGCATGCACGACAGCCCCCAGATTGCGCCCGTTCAGTGCCGCGACACAGATGCGCCCCGAATCGACGCCGTAGACGCCGAACTCGTCGCGCAGCCGGTGCATCTGCGGGGTCGACAGCCCCGAGTAGCTGAACATGCCCTTCTGGCGCGTGATGTAGTCGAGATCCGTCTCGACCCCTGCCGCGCGCAAGCCGTCGGCGAGTTGGCGGCGCATCGCGCGGATGCGGTCGCGCATCGCCGCGAGTTCCTGGACCCACTGCGCGCGCAAGGCAGGCGTCGTCAGCACGAGTGTGACGATCTGGGCACCGAAGGTCGGCGGGTTCGAATAGTTGGTGCGGATGACGCGCTTGAGCTGCGACAGCACGCGCGCGGCCGCGTCGGCATCCGCGCAGACGACGCTCAGCGCACCGACCCGCTCGCCGTACAGCGAGAAGCTCTTGGAGAACGAGGTCGAGACGAAGAAGTCGAGCCCGGCGTCGACGAACAGCCCGACGACCGCGCCGTCTTCGTCGAGGCCGTGGCCGAAGCCCTGGTAGGCCAGGTCGAGGAAGGCGACGAGCTTGCGTTCGCGCACGGTCTGCACCACCTGCGACCACTGCGTCGGTTCGAGGTCGCAACCGGTGGGGTTGTGACAGCAGGCATGCAGCACGACGATCGTGCCGGGCGCGGCCGCGCGCAGCGCCTCCAGCAGGGCGTCGAAGCGCACGCCACGCGTTTGTGGGTCGTAGTACGGGTAGGTCGCGACGGCAAACCCCGCGTTCGTGAACAGCGCGCGGTGGTTCTCCCAGCTCGGGTCGCTGATCAGCACCCGCGCCTGCGGATTCAACCGGTGCAGCAGGTCGGCGCCGAGCTTCAGGCCACCGGTGCCGCCCAGCGCCTGCACGGTCGCGATGCGACCGCCGGTGACGGCGGGATGGTCGGCGCCGAAGACCAGGCCCTGCACCGCGCGGTCATAGGCGGCGATGCCGTCGATCGGCAGGTAGCCCTTGGGCTTGGGAGTCGACAGCAGCTGGCGCTGGGCTTCGGCGACGCACTCGAGCAGCGGCAGTCTGCCGGCGTCGTCGAAGTAGACGCCGACGCCGAGGTTTACCTTGTCAGGTCGAGGGTCGGCGATGAACTGTTCGTTGAGGCCCAGGATCGGGTCGCGCGGGGCCATCTCGACCGCGGAAAGGAGGGACATGGATCGGCTTCCTGTGGGAGTCGGTGCTTGCGCTACGCTTGTCGCCTTGTGCGCGCGCTTCTGGCCCCGACATTGTAGGGACGGGGCTGCGCCTCCGCACCCTGGACGACTGCATCGATGACCCCACTCGCCGAAGTTCTCACCGTCGTCGACGCCGGCGCCCCGCCGACCGACGGCAGCTTCGTCAGCTTTCCGGACTCGCCGTTCCAGCTCTTCCAGCCCTACCTGCCGGCGGGCGACCAGCCCAAGGCGATCGCGCAGCTGGTCGAGGGCGTGCGCGACGGGTTGACCTACCAGACGCTGCTCGGCGTCACCGGCTCGGGCAAGACCTTCACGATGGCCGGCGTGATCGCGCGCATCGGCCGGCCGGCGATCGTCTTCGCGCCGAACAAGACCCTCGCCGCCCAGCTGTACAGCGAGTTCCGCGAGTTTTTCCCGAAGAACGCGGTCGAGTACTTCGTCAGCTACTACGACTACTACCAGCCCGAGGCCTACGTGCCGCAGCGCGACCTGTTCATCGAAAAGGACAGCGCGATCAACGAGCACATCGAGCAGATGCGCCTGAGCGCCACCAAGAGCCTGCTCGAGCGGCGCGACGTCATCATCG
>JBDTUO010000118.1:0-7740 GCA_040007675.1 Rubrivivax sp. | reverse complement strand
CAGGCGATGGACAACCTGGCCGAGGAGATGGACCAGGTGATGGCGCGGCTGGAGCGGGCCGGCATGGCGCGCTGCGCGCCCAAGCTCAACAAGAAGGAAGACCCGAAGAAGTACCTGAGCGACAAGGGCGCGCCGTGGGCCAAGCTGGCCAACGAAAAGCCCAAGGGCGAAACGATCGCGTACGACTCGTTGTTGAACGCGTGGAAGGCGGGCAAGGTGCGCTGAAGCGCGCCGCGCCGGAAGTGCAGGGGAAGGGGCCGCAGCGCGGCCCCTTCCTCATCGCTGGCCGCACCGAAGCTCGGGGCGTGATGGCTGCCCGCGCGCCGCGTCTCTACGCCCACTCGGTCCCCGGCGTCGCACAATGCGGCGTCGCCGCCGATCGACCATGGACGCGTACCGTTTAGGGGTCACCAAGATCCAGCCACCGCGCACCCGCGCCACCCGCAGCGAGCGGCCGGCGCTCGACGCGGCGCTGGCGGGTGCGTTACGCGAGCGGCCCGTCGTGCTGCTGCAGGCGGCGGCCGCCGTCGGCGCCGCAGCGCGGCCGGAGGCGGGCGTCTGATCGCCGGCACGCTGTTCGCGCTTGCCGCGGGCCTGATGTGGGGTCTGGTGTTCGTCGCCCCGTTGCTGCTGCCGCAGTACCCGGCGGCGTTGCTGTCGAGCGCACGCTACCTCGCTTTCGGCCTCATCGCGCTGCCGCTGATGGCGCTGGACTGGCGTGCATTGCGTGCGCTGACGCCGGCCGACTGGCGCGAGGCGACCCGGCTCTCGCTGATCGGCAACCTGCTGTACTACTTGTGCCTGGCGGCGGCGATACAGCGCGCCGGCGGCCCGCTGCCGACAATGATCATCGGCACGCTGCCGGTCGTCATCGCGGTGAGCGCGAACCTGCGCGGCAATGCGGTCGTGCGCGCACGCGATGGCCGGCTGCCGTGGCGTCGTCTGCTGCCGTCACTGGCGTTGATCGGCACCGGCATCGCGCTCGTCAACCGCGCCGAGTGGCGCGCCCTCGGCGCCGACGTCGACCCCGTGCGCTTTGCCACCGGTGCCGCGCTGGCGGTCGGCGCGCTCGCCTGCTGGACCTGGTATCCGCTGCGCAACGCGGACTGGCTGCGCGCCCATCCGGACCGCCCGGCGCGCGCGTGGGCGACCGCGCAGGGCGTGGCGACGCTGCCGCTGTCGGCGCTCGGCTGCGGGCTGTTCTGGGTCTGGTCCGCCGCGAGCGGCAGTGGCTTCGAGATGCCGTTCGGTCCGACGCCGGCGCGCTTCGTCGGCCTGATGCTGGCGATCGGCCTGCTTGCCTCCTGGCTCGGCACGCTGTGCTGGAACGAGGCCAGCCAGCGGCTGCCTCCGGCGCTGGCCGGGCAGCTGATCGTGTTCGAGACGCTGTCCGCGCTGGGCTACGCGCTGGCGCTGCGCGGGCAGTGGCCGCCGGCGGCCACGCTGGCGGGCATCGCGGCGCTGGTCGCCGGGGTGCTGTGGGCCTTGCGCGTGCGGCCGCAGCCCGCGGCTGCGGCGGCGCACGCTGCGTGAGACCGACCCGGGACCCGCGGCGCGCGCGCCACCGGGCGAACCCGGAGTGAGTTAGTCTGCGCCGCCATGATTCCCACGCTCTCGCTGCACTGGCTGTCGATCGGTGCCCTGTCCGGGCACGCGGTCCTGTTGCTGCTGTGCACCGCGGCCATCTTCGCGCTGTTCGCCTGGGATCGCTTCGAGATCACCTCGGTGTGTCTGGTGGTGCTGATCGTGCTGCCGACGATCTTCTTCGTGTTCCCGCTGAAGGGGGTCGAGCCTTACCGCTTCCTGGCCGGCTTCGGGCACCCGGCGCTGGTCGCGATCAGTGCGCTGATGGTGCTCGGCCATGCGCTCGTGCTGACCGGCGCGCTCGAGCCGGCGGCGCGCCGCCTCGGCTGGTTGATCGGCAAGTCGCCGTGGCTGGCGCTGGGGGTGGTGCTGATCGGGGCGGCGGCGGCGAGCGGGGTCATGAACGACACCCCGGTCGTGGTCCTTCTGATTCCGCTGCTGATCGCAGCGCTCAAGCGCGCCGGCCGTTCGCCGGCGTCGATGCTGATGCCGATGAACTACGCGGTCCTGATCGGCGGCATGGCGACGACGATCGGCACCTCGACCAACCTGATCGTCGTGTCGCTCGCCGCCGGGCTCGGGGTGAAGGCCTTCGGCGTGTTCGACTACTTTCCGCTCGTCGCCACCGCGGCCGGGCCGGCGCTGCTGTACCTGTGGTTCGGCGCGCCCTGGATGCTGCGTGGCGTCGCGCCGGTCGGCCCGGTCGAGGTGCAGCCGGTGTTCGACGCCGAGCTGCGCATCGTGGCCGACACCTGGCTCGACGGCGCGCAGGTGCGTGAGGTGACCAAGCGCACGGCGTCGAAGCTGCCCTTGCGCATGATCCGGCGCGCCAACGGCACGCTGGTCGCGCCGCTGCCGAGCTCGACCCTGCGGGTCGGCGACCGGCTGGTCGTGCAGGACACGGCCGAGAACCTGAAGGACTGGGAGGCGCGGCTGAAGGCGTCGCTGCACTCGTTCGAGGACGAGGAGGAGCAGGCCAAGGCCAAGGCGGGCGACGCCGAGAACCATGCGGTGGCCGCGCAGCTGGTCGTGACGCCGGATTCACCACTCGTCGGCCGCACCGTGCGCAGCGAAAGGCTGGCCGACAAGTACCAGCTGATCGTGATCGGGCTGCGCAAGGCGCGCGAAGGCGCGGCGGTGCACCGCAGCGACCTCGCGGACCTGCGCGTCGATGCCGGTGACGTGCTGCTGATGCAGGGCCCGGCCAACGCGCTGCAGACCGTGCAGCGCGACGGCATCGGGCTGCTGCTCGACGAGCGGCTGGCGCTGCCGCGGCAGAAGAAGTCGCCGGTGGCGCTGCTGACGCTGGCCGGCGTCGTCGCCGCGGCCAGCCTCGGCGGCGTGCCGATCGCGCTCGGCGCGCTGCTCGGCGTGCTGGTGCTGCTGGGCACGCGCACGATCGCGTGGCAGGACGTCGGCGGCTCGTTGTCGGTCAAGGTGGTGCTGCTGGTGGCGTCCAGCCTGGCGCTCGGCGACGCGCTGACGCTCACCGGCGGCACCACGTTCCTCGCCCACGGCTTCGTCCAGCTCGCCTCCGGCTGGCCCGGCGCGTGGGTGCTTGCGGCGCTGATGGGGCTGATGGGTTTGCTGACGAACTTCGTCTCCAACAACGCGTCGGCGGCGATCGGCACGCCGCTGGCGGTGGAGATTGCACGGGCCCTCGGGCTGCCGCCCGAGCCTTACGTGCTGGCGGTGCTGTTCGGTTGCAACCTGTGTTACCTGACGCCGATGGCCTACCAGACCAACCTGCTCGTGATGAACGCCGGCGGCTACCGCTTCGTCGACTTCGTGCGCGTCGGCGCGCCGCTGTTCCTGCTGATGTGGGGCGGCCTGTCGCTGCTGCTGGCGACGCGCTACGGGCTTTGAGCGCCGTGGCCGACCCCGACGGGGGTCAATGACCGTTCAGTCGTCCTTGGCGGCGCCGCGGTCGATCCGCACGTCGAGCCGCCCGCTGCGCACGTGCAGGTCGCGCTGCGGGAACGGGATCTCGATGCCGCGCGCCTGCAGCTCGTCGTCGAGCGCCCACATGAGCTTGGCCTGCGTCGATGCCGGCGCCGTCGTCAGCTTCCGGTTCGCCCAGACGACGAACTCGTAGTTCATCGCGCTGTCGCCGTACCCGACCAGCCACGCGGTCGGCTCCCGGCCGGGCTCGTCGATGATGCCGTCGACCCGGCGCGAGGCGGCGATCGCGGCCTCGCGCACCAGTTCCTTCTTCGTGCCGTAGGCGACGCCGAACGGAATGCGCATGCGCCGCCACGCGGCGTCGAAGGTCCAGTTGATGACGCGGCCGTTGATGAACTCGCTGTTGGGCACCAGCACGTCGAGCGCGTCGTTCGTGGTGACGCGCGTGTAGCGCATCGCGATGTCGCGCACGTTGCCGCGCACGCCGGACTCGAGATCGACGAAGTCGCCGACGCGCAGCGTGCCCTCCAGCAGGATGATGATCCCGCTGATGAAGTTGGAGAAGATGTTCTGCAGCCCGAAGCCCAGCCCGAAGGCGACGGCACCGCCGAGCAGCGCGACGCTCGACAGATCGATGCCGGCCCGGTTCAGCACGATCATCGTGCCCAGCACCCACACCGTGTAGCGCAGCAGACGTGAGACCAGGTAGATCCGTGCCGTGCGCTGCGGCTGCCCGCTGTCGGCATGCGCAAGGCGCAGCACCGTGCGCTCGATGAGGCGGGCACCCCACCAGATCGCGAGCACGAGTGCCGCGGTGAGCGACAGCGAGAGGAAGGTGACGGGCGTCGCGCCGACGTGGAACAGCGGGCGCGACATCAGCGCCAGCGCATCGACGACGTAGTCGCCCACGCGTCAGGACCGGCGCAAGCTCATGCGGGCGTGGGCGGGGTCGCGACGGGCGCTGCGGCGCCCGGCTCCGGCGCCGCGTGCAGCTTGCAGACCAGCACCGGCCGGTCGGCGATCTGCGTCAGGTGCGCCATCACGCTGCCCAGCACCAGCCGCGCAAGCGTGCCGCGGCCATGCGAGCCGACGACGATCATCGCGCAGTCGTGCTGGTTGGCGGCCTGGTTCGCCGCTTCGGCCGGGTCGACCCCGATCGTCACCAGCGTGCGGTTGGCGACGCCGGCGGCGACGGCGAGCGACTGCGCGGCGGCGAAGGCGCGCTGCGCCTGCTCGCGCCCGAGCGCCTCGTGGTCCGCCACCGGTTCGAACATCGCCACGTCGACCTCGCCGAGCATCGGCGGCGCCGGGGGAATCGCCGCCAGGAACACCGCTTCGGCGCCCAGGGCCTTGGCCATGCGAACCCCTTCCTCGGCGGTCACCCGCCCGAGCGGCGTGTCATCGACGAGCACCAGAAGACGATGGTAGGCAGCGCTCATGGGCGGGGCTCCCGGTTGGTTTCAGGGCTCATCACTTCGAGGTGCCGGTGTATGTGAGCACAAGCTTACGAAACATCTGGATGCATTATAGGAAGGCGTCGTCGCGCCCGATACCCCGGAATGCCCGAGGCGCCGGGCCTGGGCGAAGACGCCATCGCACCGTGTCCGCTGCGCGCGGTTCAGGGGGTGCCATGCAGCGCCGCGTCCACCAGCTCGACCCAGTGCCGCACCGGCAGCGGCGTGCCGGATTGCAGGTGCTGGATGCAGCCGACGTTGGCCGACACGATCGCCGCCGGCGGGTTGGCGTCGCCGTCCCCCGGAATCAGCTGGGCGAGCTTGCGGTCGCGCAGCGCCGTGGCCAGCACCGGCTGCAGCACGCTGTAGGTGCCGGCCGAGCCGCAGCACAGGTGGCTTTCGCTGGCCGCCAGCCGTACCTCGAAACCGAGCGCACGCAACCCGTGCTCGACCCCGCCGCGCAGCTGCTGACCGTGTTGCAGCGTGCACGGCGGGTGGAAGACGAGGGGCCCACGCACCCCGCCCTGCAGCCGGGGCTGGAGCGCGGGCACGAGGTCCGGCAACAGCTCCGACAGGTCCTTCGTCAGCGCGGCGACGCGGCGCGCCTTGTCGGCGTAGGCCGGGTCGGCGGCCAGCGCATGGCCGTACTCCTTGACCGTCACGCCGCAGCCGGAGGCGTTCATGACGATCGCCTCGACCGTGCCCTGCGCCGTCAGCCCTTCGACCAGTGGCCACCAGGCGTCGATGTTGCGGCGCATGTCGTCGCGCCCGCCGTCGGCATCGCCGAGGTGGCTGCGGATCGCACCGCAGCAGCCGGCGCCGTCGGCGACCAGGGTCTGGATGCCGGCCGCGTCGAGCACGCGAGCGGTCGCCGAGTTGATGTTCGGCATCATCGCCGGCTGCACGCAGCCGAGCAGCAGCAGCACCTTGCGTGCATGTTCGCGGGTCGGCCAGCGGTGCGCCGCCGCACCGGCACGCGCCGGCAGCTTGTGCTTCAGTGCGGCGGGCAGCAGCGGGCGCACGAGCTGCCCGAGCTTCATCGCGGGGCCGAACAGCGGCGAGGTCAGCCCCGCGCGCAGCGCCGCATGCAGCACGCGCTCGCTGGCCGGGCGCGCGACGCGCCGGTCGACGATGCCGCGCCCGATCTCGAGCAGGTGGCCGTACTGCACCCCGCTCGGGCAGGTGGTCTCGCAGTTGCGACAGGTCAGGCAGCGGTCGAGGTGCAGCTGCGTGCTGCGCGTCACCGGCGCTCCCTCGAGCACCTGCTTCATCAGGTAGATGCGGCCGCGCGGCCCGTCGAGCTCGTCGCCGAGCAGCTGGTAGGTCGGGCAGGTGGCGGTGCAGAAGCCGCAGTGCACACACTTGCGCAGGATCGCCTCGGCCTCGGCGCCGTCGGGCGTGCCCTGGAACTCGGGCGCGAGCTGGGTCTGCATCGACGCGATCGCCGGAGGGTCAGCCCGCCAGCGACGGGTAGAGCCGGCCGGGGTTGAGGATGCCGTCGGGGTCGAAGGCCTTCTTCAGCTGGCGGTGGATGCGGTCCAGCGGCGTCTTCAGCGGCGCGAAGACGCCAGCGCTGCGGTTGCGACCGCGAAACAGCGTCGCGTGGCCACCGAGCGCGGTGGCGGCGTCACGCACCGTGGCCGCCGGCAGTGCGCTGCACAGCCAGCGCTGGCCGCCGCCCCATTCGATCAGCTGCTGGTTCGACAGGCGCAGCGGCGGCGCGGTCGGCGGCAGCGACAGGCGCCACAGCGTCGCTCCGCCCTCTAGCGCGCGGGCGGCACCGACGAAGAATTCGTCGGTGTGGTCGCGCAACCCGTCCCAGAAGCCCGCCGCCAGCGCCGCATCCACCCGCTCGCCGCCGAGCGCATGGCAGGCGGCGTCGACCGCGGCGCGCGCACCCGCCAGCCGCAGCACCAGCATGCCGTCCCACCACGCGCTGGCGGCCAGCGGCAGCGGCTGCCCGCCCCAGGTGTTGAGCTGCGTCAGCGCCGCCGCCTCATCGAACTCGAAGCGCAGCGTCGCCGTCGCCGGCGGGCGCGGCAGCACCTTCAGCGACACCTCGCAGATGACGCCGAGCACGCCCATCGAGCCCGCGAGCAGGCGCGACACGTCGTAGCCGGCGACGTTTTTCATCACCTGGCCGCCGAAGCTCAGCAGTTCGCCGCGGCCATTGATCATCGTGGCGCCGAGCACGTGGTCGCGCACGCCGCCGGCGCTCGGCCGCGTCGGGCCCGACAGCCCGGCGGCGACCATGCCGCCGACCGTGCCGCCGACCGTGCCGTCAACCGTGTTGCCGATCGTGTCACCGATCGTGTCACCGGGTGTGGTGGCGCCGGCCGCCTGGGCAAAGCGCGGCGGCTCGAACGGCAGCCACTGTCCGCGTTCGGCGAGCGCCGCCTCGAGTTCGGCGATCGGCGTGCCGGCGCGCGCCGTGACCACCAGCTCGCTCGGCTCGTAGCTCGAGATGCCGCTCAGCGCGCGCGTGTCCAGCCGCGTGCCCTGCGGCGCCTCGCCGTAGAAATCCTTCGTGCCGCCGCCGCGGATGCACAGGTTGCCGCGTACCGCCCGCGCTTCATGGATGCGCTCGATGAGCGCGGACACCGCCGGGTCGGGCATCTAGAAACGCTCCAGGTCGGGGAACGGCAGCAGACCGCGCTTGACGTGCATCTTTCCGCCTTCGGCGCAGCGTTGCAGCGTCGGGATCACCTTGCCGGGGTTCAGGCCGCCCTTGGGGTCGAACGCCCGCTTGACGGCGAACATCTGCTCGCGCTCCTCGGGGCTGAACTGCACGCACATCGAG
>JBDTUO010000117.1:0-7766 GCA_040007675.1 Rubrivivax sp. | reverse complement strand
CGCCAATTGCAGCGCCTGCCACACGGGCGCCGATCGCGGTGACTACGACGACGACGACCTGCGCTATCCCGAAGGACTCGATGCGCGGCAACGCCGCACCTGGCACGACTGACCAGCAAGGAGCAATCTCATGCAAGGCACCGGCATTTCCAGTCCGACCCTCGACGGCATGGCACTCGATCGCAACCCAGCAACCCGCCGTGTGATCGACGCGCCCACGCGCATGTTCCACTGGTTATTTGCGCTGTGCTTCGTGGGCGCCTACGCCAGTGGCGACAGCGAGCAGTGGCGCGCGCTGCACGTCACGCTCGGCTACACGATGGCCGGCCTGCTCGGTTTTCGCCTTTTGTACGGCCTTTTCGGCCCGCGTCACGCGCGGCTGAGCCTGTCCTGGCGAAGGCTGCGCGGCGCGGCGCGATGGTTGCGCTCGTTCACGAGCCCGCAGGTGCTGTCACTTGGCTATTGGCGTCAGGGCCAGCACCTGCTGATGGCCGCTGCCGTGGCGGGCCTGCTGGCACTCGTGCTGCCGCTTGCGCTCAGCGGCTATGCCACCTATGAGGAATGGGGCGATGTCTTCGGCGGCGATGCGTTCGAGGCACTGCACGAGTTCTTCGCCAACGCCTTGCTGACCCTGGTGCTGCTGCACCTGGGCTTGATCGCCGCTCTCAGCCTGCTACGGCGCAAGAACCAGGCGCAGCCGATGCTCAGCGGGCGCATCGATGGCAACGGACCGGACCTGGCAAAACATGACCACGCCTGGCTGGCGGCGCTGTTGCTGGTGGCGGTGCTGTCCTTCGGCGCCTGGCAGTGGCAGCAGACGCCGCAGGGTCTGTGGCCGGCCGATGCCTGGAGCGCAGCCGACAAGGATAGGCAGCAGCACGACCGTAAGCACGAGCACCAGCACGACTGACAACGGAAGGGCTGCTCGCCGGCGCATCGAGTACGCTGGTATGCGCGAGATCAGCCCGGCGCTGGTCACGACCACAGAGATCGCTGCGAGGGCCGGCGTCATGCAGGGTGCGTTGTTCAAGCATTCCCCCACCAGGGACACCATCGGGTCGGCTGGAGCATGAACATCCGGGGAAGTGGATCGGTAGTGCGGCTCGCCGCAGTGGTTGCCCTCGTGTTCGGCGCAGTGACGGTGTACTCGGGCGGCAACGTGCTCTTCGGCGACGATGCGGCGCGACTCGCAGCCGGCGCCTATGTCGGCTTCGTGCTCTGGTTCAACTTCATCGCGGGCTTCTTCTACGTCGCTACCGGCGTCGGGCTGTGGCGCGGCCGGCGATGGGCGGTGCTGCTGGCGTACCTGCTGGCCCTGTCCAGCCTGGCTGTCTATGCGGCGTTTGGCCTGCACGTGTGGCTCGGCGGCGCCTTCGAGCAGCGCACGGTGGTGGCCATGGGCCTGCGCTGCGCCGTCTGGCTGGCCATCTCCTGGTTGGCCTGGAAGCGCGTGTGGTCGGCGCGTGCCTGACGCAAGCTTCGATCAAGCCGGGCCCCCAGACCGCAGATGAACGCCGCATTCAGGCGCTGTTCATCCCCCCGTCATCAGACTGTCGATACGGTCCTCGTTGACCGGGTTCGGATGGAAGGGGAAATTTCATGACTTCGACCCATTTGCTGAGAACGATCGCCATCGCGACGGTCTTCGCGAGCGCAGCCGCAGCGGTTCAACCCGCTCTGGCGAAGCCTCGCCAGACAGCCACGCGCGACGCGCGGGGCAACCAAGCGATTGGTGCGGACCCGGTGTTGCAGGCGGTGCCCAACGGCAGCCTGCCGGACCAGGCTTCGTACGGTTGGCAGTACTTTTCGGATCCACGTGCGGCGCGCGCGGTGGTGATCAGCCCGTCGGGCGAATACTTCCTGAGCCTCGGCGACGGACCACGGCAGATCACCGGACCCGCAGGCCATGCCTTGAAGGCTCGTCCGACGCAACACTGAACTCGCGCCACGCGCAAACCGTTGGATCCGCGCGTGCACATGCCCGTGCTCGAATGGCTTGCCCTCAGGGCCAAGGGCGACCCGACAGCGCTCTCGCAGGCCCGAGCGGCACACTCACCTGGATGCGCGTGCCGCCACCGGGCGTGGTGCCGACGCTGAACTGCCCGCGCAGCGCCACCGCACGCTCGCGCATGGCATCGAGACCCCGTCCCCGCGCAGCGGGGTCGACGCCCACGCCGTCATCGCGGAAGTCGAGCTCCAGGCGCTCGCCGTCGCGCACCATCTGCAGTGTCACCTTCGTCGCCTCCGCGTGGCGCAGAACGTTCGTCATCGCCTCCTGCAGGATGCGCAACAGCTGCAGTTGTTCGTAGGCCGCCAGCGTCGGCCCGCCCGCCGGCAGCTCGATCTGCCAGTGGGGCCGCACGCCCGCCTGGCGCAGCAGCGGTTCCCAGCGGAACAGGAAACTGCCGACCGAATCGGCGAGGTCGGTGAAGTCCGGAGTCAGGGTTTCGCTGGCCAGCCGCATGTCGGCCAGGCCATCCTGCAGGTCGCGGCTCAGGCCCTCGGGGTCCAACGTGCCGGCTTCGATCCGCCGTTGCAAGTGCACCAGCCGCGCGCCGACGCCGTCGTGCAGCTCCCGCAGCAGGCGCTGGCGCTCGTCGCTCGCCGCCTGGGCGCGCTCCGCCTGGGCCAGTCGCTCGAAATTCTCGGCCAGCTGGGCCTCGCGCTGTGCCACGCGCTGCTCGAGCCCCTGGTTGACCGCCTCCAGCGACTGCGCGGTGCGCACGAAGCGGTCCAGCAACAACCAGCCGACGAGCAGGATGAACGGTCCGCCCGCGTACGGCGTCCAGGGCACCGGAAAGTTGTCGGCGCCGTAGCGGTAGACCAGCCAGTCGCGCAGCCCGAAGCCGGCGCTCGCCGCACCCGCCAGCACGAACAGGGTGCTCGGCATGCTGCGCCGGTACCAGGCGTGCTGCGCCACCGCGGCCAGGGCGCCGAAGGCCAGCACGATGAGCGCCAGGCGCAGCGCGTCGCTGGCCGGGCCCAAGGCGCCGAGCGCGACGCTGCCGTACAACACGGCGGGCGTCAGCGCCAGCGCCAGCAGCAGCGCGCGTTCCAGCGTCGGCAGGCGGCGCTGCGCAAAGCGCAGCGCGAACAGCACCAGCATCGTCACCACCGCGGCGTACAGCGTGTTCCACCAGACGCCGCGGTGGGGGTCTGGCAAGCCACCGCGCGGCGCTGCCGTCCACAGCGTGTGCAGCGCCCACAGCACCGCACCGAAGCCGAAGAAGCCATACTGCCGCTCGAGCGGCCGGCGCGCCCAGAGTGCCAGCGTGAACAGCCCCAGCACGCCGATCAGCGCCGCCACCACGTGCGGCCCGGTGACGAGTGCCACCCGCTTGCGATCGAAGGCGGCGCGCAGCGGCGCGCGGTCGCCCAGCAGCACCGGCGACACGCTCAAGCCGCGCGGCGCCGCCACTTCCATTTCGAATCGATTGCGCTGCGGCTGCAGCAGTTCGGGCGGCAGGTCGAGCCAGCGCAGCGCGCCACCGCCGCGCGGCCGCGGCGGCACCGGTGCGCCGGGAGGGCCGAGTTCGTCGAGCAGCAGGTGGCCGTTCACGTGCAGTCGCGCGCTGCCGATCAGGCCGCTGAGGTACAAGGCCTGCGCCGCCGGAGCCTGCCAGCGGTACACGGCGTGCGCCGTCGCTCCCCCCTCGCGCTGGATCTGGTCCGGCAGCGTGACCGCCCGCCAGCTGCCATCGGCCTGCATGCGCTCGACCTGGCGCACCGGCGGCGGCAGTGTCGGCGCTGCGGGCAGCACCAGCCACAGGCCGCCGGCGACGGCAAGCACCGCGAGGGCGATGACCGCGGGCCAGACCAGGCGCAGCACGGGGTACCTACAGCGGGATTCGAAGCGTCACACAGGTGGCGCCTCGAGTCGATTCGATGGTCAGGGCGCCGCCCATTCGGGTGGCACGCTGGCGCATGCCACCCAGTCCCCGCGCGCCCGCTGGCGTCTCGCCCGGCGGCAGCCCACGCCCGTCGTCCCGAATCGACAGCACGATGCGGCCGTCGTCGACGCCGGCCCGCACCTGCACCTCGCTCGCCGCGGCATGCTTGAGCACGTTCGTCAGGGCCTCCTGGACGATGCGCAACATCTGCAGAACGGCCGAGGGTGACGGCTCAGGCAGCCCCGGCGGCAGGTCGACGTGCCAGTGCGACCGCAGGCCGGCCTCCTGCAGCAACGTCGCCCAGCGGAAACGGAAGTTCGACAGCACGCTGGCCAGGGGTTCGGGCTCCGGCGCGACGACCTCGAAGGTCAGCCGCATGTCGGCGATGCATTCGCGCAGCCACTGCGCCAATTGGCCCGGTGCGGCGCGGCCCTGCTCGACGCGCGACAGCGCGACGAACAGCTGCGAGCCCAGACCGTCGTGCAGGTCCTGCATGATGCGCTGTCGCTCGTCGGCCCCGGCACGTTCACGCTCCAGCCGCATCAGCGCGGCCTGACCCTTCTCGAGCTCGATCTCGCGCGCGGCAACCCGGCTGTCGAGTTCGCGGTTCAGGTCCTCCGCGTTGTCCAGGGCCTGCACGAAGCGCAGGGTCAGGATCGACACCATCACCAGCAGCAGCGCGTTGGCGGCGTGGTGCAGCAGGAAGATGCGGTGCCCCATCCAGTCGCGCAGCAGGGCAGGCATGTAGGCGGCCCCGTTCCAGGCGACGACGTAATCGTGGATGCCCGCCAGCACCGCCGCCGCCACCGCCAGCAGCAGGGCGAGCGAACTCGCGCTGCGCTGACGCCACCATGCCAGCGTGGTGAAGCCGATGATCGACAGGCCGATCGGAATCATGCCGCCGGTCCAGATCAGCCCCACCTGGGAGTCGAGCCGGCCACCACTGGCCAGCATCGCGATCGGGCCGATCGCCCAGTAGATCGCCAGCGCGCGCGCGAGCCGCGGCGCATGCACCCCGGCGAAGCGCATCGCGAACAGCGCCAGCACGACGACGAAACCACCGGTCGCCGAGTGGTAGACGGCGCGCCACCAGGGCCACCACGCCGCCGGCATGACCTCGATCACGAAGGTCAGCGTACGCACGCTCCACAGCACCGCGCCGAGCCCGAACAAGCCGTACAGCACCTCGGCGCGGCGGCGCCACCAGACGAACAGCACGAACAGGCCCACCACCAGGCAGGTGGCGACGGTGGCCTGCGGCATCGTGCGCACCACGAACAGGCGGCGGTCGTAGACCGGCAGCAGGTCTTCGATGGGGCCGATCTCGAGCCGCCGCAGCTGCAGCCCTCCGGGGTCGGTCAGCACCGCGCGCAGCAGCAGTTCGTTGCGACCGGCGCGCAGCAGGCTTTCGGGCATCGTCACCAGGTGCGGTCGCTCCCAGCGCACGTGCAGCTCGGTATTGGTCTGCGCGATCACGGCCAGCGGCTCGCCGTTCAGCCAGAGCCTGGCGCCGTCGTACAGGTAGGGCATGTACAAGGCCCACGAGCCGCTGCCTGCGCGGTGCGGCGGCAGCTCGAAGCGGACCCGGTACCAGGCGGTGCCGCCCGCCAGCCCGGGATGGTTGCGCGCCCAGTCCTCCCGTCGCACCGCCGGTTCCCAGTCTGCCGACAGACCGGCCGGCTGTGCCGCGTCGGACACCTGCACCTCCACCGCGACCGGTGCCAGCGCCTGCGCCTGCGCCGCCGCCAGCGGCAGCAATACCGCCGCCGCCAGCCCGGCACACCAGCGCTTAAAGCAAGCCCATCTGGCCGGCTTCATACACCGCCTCGCCACGCGAGTGCACCGCCAGCTTGCGGTAGATCTTCTTCACGTGGGCGACGACGGTGTGGGGCGATATCGCCAGCACCTCGCCGATGGACTCGAAGCTCAGCCCCTTGGCGACCAGGCGCAGGATTTCGGTCTCGCGCTCCGACAGCGGTGAGGCCTCGGTGGCCGGCGGCGGCGACGCCGGCGGCGCGGCCGGCACGCGGAACCGCGCCAGCACCCGGCGCGCGATGCTGGGGCTGATCGGCGAGCCGCCGGCCCGGACCTCATGGATGCTGGCGGCGACGCGCTCGTTGGCGCTGTCCTTCAGCAGGTAGCCGGTGGCGCCGGCCTCGAGGCTCGGCAGCACATGGCCGTCGTCACCGAACATCGTGATCACCAGCACATCGCACTGCGGGCACTGGCGCGTCGCGTGGCGGATCAGGTCGACCCCGTCCATGTCCGGCAGGCCGAGGTCGACCAGCATCACGTCGGGGGCCTTCACGCCGAGCAGTGCCAAGGCCGCGGCCCCGGTGGAAACCGCGCCGAGCAGGTGCAGTTCCGGATCGCCCAGCACCGCGTCCGAGAACCGGCGCAGGAACTCGGGGTCGTCCTCAACGATCAACACGGTGGCCGTCACGCTGGGGTTCCCGCGCGGTCCCAGCGACCGCGCGCGCAGATTCTGGCACCGAGCCGACGCCGGCGAAAGGGGCCGGCTGGCGTCAGAACGTCGGCGCCTCGGCCTCCAGCGGATCGTCGCGCCGTGCCTGCAGGGCCTGCGCAGCATCCGGCACCGTCGTGTCGCCAGGCAGTGCCGCCGGCGCCGCGAGCAGTGCCAGACTGGACGCAGGCGCCTGCACGGGCGCGCGCGCCTGCTGGGCTGGCGCCACCACGGGTGGCAGCAAGACCACCACCAGGGCCAGCGCGGCGATCGCCAGGCTCGCGCCGAGCGCGAGCGGGAACAGTCGGTCCGACCGCGATTCGGCCGGCAGTCGATCAGATGTCATGGGGCCTCCGGAACCGCCATGCTGGCGGACCGGGTCGACTCTAGGCAGGCCGACCGGCAGCGGGAATGCCGCCCATGCGGCGGGCCATCGCGGGAACACGGGATGGCCCCCGCGCGTCAGCCGCCGATCAGCGAACGCAGCTGGCGGACGAAGCCGGGCGGGTCCTGGAGGTGCGGGTAATGGCCCGTCTTCATCTCGACCACCGTGAAGCCCGGCAACTCGCGCGCCCGCCGGCGCATCGGGTCTATCGTCGGGTAGGCCGGCGCGTTGCAGTCGACAAAAGCGCGCGGGATGCGCGCCAGCCGCGCGCCATCGAAGTGCAACGGCTCGAGGTAGGCGCCGAACGGGTGCGGGCCCTGGCGACGCAGCAGCCAGTCACGGTCCGCGCCCTCGAGCCCGAAGCCCGACGGGTCAGGCGGCGGCAGTGCGTGCACTCCGCTGGCGGCCGCCGCGGCGGTGCGGCTGGCCTTCACCTCGTCGCTGTGGTGGCTGCTCCAGCATTCGCCGGGCAGCGGCAACACGGCGTCGACGTAGACCAGTTGGCGCAGCGCGGCAGCGTCAGCCGCGAGCAAGCGATCCGCCGCCCCGGTGATCACCAGGCCCGCGTAGCTGTGGCCGACCAGCACGACCTGGTGCAGCTCGTGCGCGGCGATGCACTCGACGACGTCGGCCACATGCGTCTGCAGCGTGATGTCGCGCCGCAGCGCGTGGCGACGCTCGCCGCAGCCGGTCAGCGTGACGGCATGTACCTCGTGGCCGGCGGCGCGCAGCGGGCCGAGCACGCGCGACCACGCCCACGCGCCAGCCCAGGCGCCGTGCACGAGCACGATCGGCGGCTTCGGCCGCGGCCGGCCGCTCATGCTGGCGCCAGCGCTGGCGGGTCGGCCGTCGAAATCAGGTCCGGCCAGCGCGCCAGCCGTTCGTAGAGCACCGAGCGCGGCATGCCCAGTTGCCGAGCCGCCGCGGCGCGGTTGCCGCGCGCGGCGACCAGCGCGCCCGCGATCAGCCGCCGCTCGAGCGCCGCGACCTGGTCGGCCAGCGGCAACACGGACAACGGCAACCCGGC
>JBDTUO010000116.1:0-7778 GCA_040007675.1 Rubrivivax sp. | reverse complement strand
CTCGACATGATCAACGTCATCGGCCCGGGTCACGGCGGCCCGGGGCTGGTGGCGAGCACGTACCTGGAAGGCACCTACACCGAAACCTATCCGGACATCTCGCGCGACCGCGATGGCATGCGCAAGCTGTTCCGGCAGTTTTCTTGGCCCGGCGGCATCCCGAGCCATGTCGCACCGGAAACGCCGGGCTCGATCCACGAAGGCGGCGAACTGGGCTACTCGCTGGCGCATGCCTACGGCGCGGCCTTCGACAACCCCGGGCTGATCGTGGCCTGTGTCATTGGTGATGGCGAAGCGGAGACCGGCGCGCTCGCGACGAGCTGGCACTCGAACAAGTTCCTGAACCCGGCGCGCGATGGCGCGGTGCTGCCGATCCTGCACCTCAACGGCTTCAAGATCGCCAACCCGACCGTGCTGGCGCGCATCGGCCGCGAGGATCTGACGGCACTGCTGCGCGGCTATGGCCACGAGCCGCACTTCGTGATCGGCGACGATCCCATGGCGGTGCACCAGCAACTGGCGCAGACGCTCGATGTCGCCCTCGCGCAGATCCAGGCGATTCAGGCTGCCGCGCGCGCAGCGCATGCGACCGAGCCGCCGCCACTTCCGCGCTGGCCGATGATCGTGTTGCAGACGCCCAAGGGCTGGACCGGCCCCAAAGAGCTCGATGGGCTGCCGGTCGAAGGCACGTGGCGGTCTCACCAGGTGCCGATCGCAAAATTCAGCAACGCCGAACACATCCGCCAACTCGAAGACTGGATGCGCAGCTACGCGCCGCAGGAACTGTTCGACGCCAACGGCCGCTTCCGCGAGGAATTTGCAGAACTCGCGCCGGTCGGGACGCGGCGCATGGGCGCCAATCCGCACGCCAACGGCGGCGCGTTGCTCGCCCCGCTGGCCATGCCGGACTTCCGTGAGTTCGCGGTCCCTGTGCCAACCCCCGGCAGCTCGATGGGTGAATCCACGCGCGTGCTCGGTGGCTTTCTCGCCGAGGTGATGCGCAGAAACGCTGACAGCGCCAACTTTCGTCTCTTCGGTCCGGATGAAACCGCGAGCAACCGGCTCGGGGCGGTGGTCGAAGCCACGGGCAAAGCGTGGATGGCCGAGATCGACGCGGTCGATGTGAATCTGTCGGCGGATGGCCGAGTGATGGAGGTGCTGAGCGAACACCTGTGCGAAGGCTGGCTCGAAGGCTATCTGCTCAGCGGTCGCCACGGTCTGTTCTCATGCTACGAAGCCTTCATCCACATCATCGATTCGATGTTCAATCAGCATGCCAAGTGGCTGAAGGTGTGCCGGCAGATCCCGTGGCGCAAGCCGATTGCGTCGCTCAATATCCTGTTGACCTCGCATGTCTGGCAGCAGGACCACAACGGCTTCTCACACCAGGATCCGGGCTTCATCGACGTGGTCGCGAACAAGAAGGCCGACGTGGTGCGCATCTATCTGGCACCTGATGCGAACTGCTTGCTCTCGATCGCCGACCATTGCCTGCGCAGCCGCAACTACGTGAACCTGATCATCGCCGGAAAGGCGCCGGCGTTGCAGTGGCTCGACATCGAATCGGCGGCGCGCCACTGCGCTGCCGGCGCCGGCGTCTGGTCGTGGGCCAGCAACGATGCGGGGGGCGAGCCCGACGTGGTGATGGCCTGTGCCGGCGACGTGCCGACGCTCGAAACGCTGGCCGCCGTCGCGCTGCTGCGCGGGTATGTGCCGGACATTCGCATCCGCGTCGTCAACGTGGTCGATCTGATGGCGCTGCAGCCGCAGTCCGAGCATCCGCACGGCCTGGACGACGACGCGTTCGACGCCATGTTCACACGCGACAAGCCCATCGTGTTCGCCTTCCACGGTTACGCCGGGCTGATCCACCGGCTCACCTACCGCCGCCACAACCACGGCAACCTGCACGTGCGTGGCTACAAGGAAGAAGGTACGACGACCACGGCGTTCGACATGGTGGTGCTGAACAACATCGACCGCTATCAGTTGGCGCTCGATGCCATACGCCGCGTTCCGCGCCTGGCGCACCATGTCGAGCAGGCCACGCAGCGCTATGCCGACAGCATCGCGCGGCACAAGGCCTTCATCAGTGAACACGGCGAGGACTTGCCGGAAGTGCGTCACTGGCGTTGGCCCGCATGAGTGACGAAGCAGGTCGACCCGTACTGGCGTTGAACGTCGGATCGTCTTCGCTCAAGTTCGGCCTCTTCATGGTGGACGCAAGCGGCGGCCGCACCATGCTCTCCGGCACGGAGGAAACGGCTGGGGATCCGGAGGCCGCGTTGGCCGGCATCGTGCAGCAGATTCAAGCGAATCGCCTGCCATCGCCTGTGGCGGTCGGTCATCGCATCGTTCATGGTGGTCCGCGCTGCCGCCAGCACACCTTGATCGACGCAGCCGTGATGCAGCAACTGCAAGCCGCCGCCGCGTTTGCACCGCTGCACGTGCCGCCCGCGCTGGCCCTGGTGCGCGCGGCGCAGGCGCGCTTCCCGGGCATCGCCCAGGTGGCCTGCCTGGACACGGCATTCCATGCCGGCATGCCGGCCGTCGCCCGCACGCTGCCCATCCCGCGCGAGCTTCGGGCGCTGGGCATCGAACGCTACGGATTCCACGGCCTGTCCGGCGAATCGATCGTGCGGCAACTGGGCGCTGATGTGCCGCCCCGGATGGTGATCGCCCATCTCGGCCACGGCGCGAGCGTCACCGCGGTCGCCGACGGCGCGTCGGTAGACACCAGCATGGGGCTGACGCCGACGGGTGGCGTGATCATGAGCACACGTTGCGGCGACATCGACCCTGGCGTTCTGACCTACCTGGTCCGCGAGCACGGTTACAACGCGGCGCAACTCGAAGCCTTGATCGACCAGCGCTCCGGGATGCTTGGCATTTCCGACCTCAGTGGCGATTGGCGTGAGCTGAACGCAGCCGCCTTTTCGACATCCGCTTCGGGCGATGACGCGCGGCTGGCCATCACGATGTTTTGCGGATCCGTGCGTAAACAGATTGCCGCAATGGCGGTCGTCCTGGGCGGCGCAGACCTTTTGATATTCACAGGGGGTATCGGCGAGAACGATGCGTCAGCGCGCGCCCTCATATTCGAAGGGCTCGGGGCGCTGGGCATTCGCCAAGCGTCTGTCCGTGTGATGCCCACGAAAGAAGAAGAACAGATCGCCTGGCAGACGTGTCGATTGGTGGCGTGAAGTGGCGGACTCCTGGCAGCCACGCGGGCCGCGTCGGGCAAGGTGATGAACGCGATCGCCGCACGCCTGCCGCGGGCGATGGCGGCGCATCGGCGTCTGCCGGGATCGTGCTGCGCGAATACGGTTTCAGCGCCGACCTCGTGGCCGCGCGCGCACGCCGATTGCCGGCCGGCTGAAGCAGACCGCTGCGTCGCCGCCCCAAGGTAGCGCCCGGGCGGCGCTGCGCTGCCGCGCTGTACCGCGGTCTTTGGTACCGTGCGGCGCTTGGGTTCGCGTCGGGCACACATGCAATGTGTTGGAGCCGCCGCGCGGCTGGAGAGTGTGTGAAGGCGACGACCTGGCTCGAGGACAAGATTTTTTCCGGCTTGCCGTGGGCCGCGGGCCGCCGCGGCGATAGCCGGCGGACGCTCGCTGGCGACGCCGACGACGAAGCCCCGCTGCGTGCCGAGCTGTTCACTGCCGACCAGATGGAGCAGCACGGCAAGGAGGTGGCCGCTGCGCATGAACTGACGCTCAAACGCTCGCCCGACCGGCTGCTGCCGCGACTGGCCGCCAACGAGAAGAAGCTGGTAGAGGTGGGCGCGCTGCTGGCGCAGAGCGGGCCGGC
The DNA here is from genome assembly GCA_040007675.1 of Rubrivivax sp. Classification (GTDB taxonomy): domain Bacteria; phylum Pseudomonadota; class Gammaproteobacteria; order Burkholderiales; family Burkholderiaceae_C; genus Rubrivivax. The sequence goes on along the minus strand of JBDTUO010000116.1, from coordinate 3,968 downwards.
GCAGCGCCGCGTGACGCCCGCCGGCGAGTGGCTGCTCGACAACTTCCATTTGATCGAAGAAGAGATCCGGACGGCCAAGCGGCACCTGCCGCCGGGCTACAGCCGCGAACTGCCGCGCCTGGCCAGCGGGCCGAATGCCGGGCTGCCGCGGGTCTACGACCTCGCACTGCATGCCGTGTCGCACGGCGACAGCCGGCTCGGGCGCGGCCCGCTGACCCGCTTCATCACCGCGTACCAGTCGGTCAAGCTGCTGCAGCTGGGCGAGCTGTGGGCCATTCCCATCATGCTGCGGCTGGCCCTGATCGAGAACCTGCGCCGGGTGGCCGCCCGTGTGGCCACCAGCCGCATCGAGCGCGAAGTTGCGGGGCGGTGGGCCGACCAGATGCTCGACGTGGCCGTGCGCGACCCGAAGAGCCTGATCCTCGTCGTGGCCGACATGGCGCGCTCGGACCCGCCGATGACCGCGCCCTTCGTCTCCGAAATCGCGCGCATCCTGCACGGAAGAAGCGCCGCCCTGTCGCTGCCGCTGAGCTGGGTCGAGCAGCGTCTGGGCGAAAACCACCAGACCATCGAACAGCAGGTACAGCTCGAAGCCCAGCGGCAGGCCGCCGCCCAGGTTTCGGTCAGCAACAGCATCGGCAGCCTGCGCCTGCTGGGTTCGATGCACTGGCGCGAGTTCGTCGAATCCTTGTCCCGGATCGAGCAGACGCTGCGCGACGACCCGGCCGAGGTCTATTCGCAGATGGACTTCTCCACGCGCGACACCTACCGCCGTGCCGTCGAACGCATCGCCCGCCACAGCGCCCTGAGCGAGCCCGACGTGGCGCGCGCCGCGTTGGAGCTGGCGCGCGCCGCGGCCGCTCGCCAGGATCCGGATGCCGCGCAGTGCGAGCATGTCGGCTACTACCTCGTCGACGCCGGCCGGGCCGAACTCGACCGCACGACCCGGCTGCGCGTCGGGCCGTGGCAGCGCCTGCGCCGCCGCGTGGCACGACGCCCGCTGGCCTGGCACGGCGGGTCGATCGCCCTGTTCACGCTGGTGCTGGCCGCATTGCCGCTGTACGGCGCATCGCAGGGCCTTGCAACGCCGTTTGCCACGCTGCCGTTGGGGGCGTGGCTGGTGGTCGCCGCGCTGGCGCTGCTGATCGCAGCCAGCCAGCTGGCGGTGTCGCTGGTCAACTGGCTGGCGACGCTGCTGAGCGAGCCGACGGCGCTGCCGCGCATGGACTTCTCCTTCGGCATCCCGCCGGCGTCGCGCACGCTGGTCGTGGTGCCCACGCTGCTGGGCAGCCAGCAGGGTGCCGACGAGCTGGTCGAGGCGATGGAGGTGCGCTACCTGGGCAACCGCGATGCGCAGTTGCACTATGCCCTGCTGACTGATTTCCACGATGCGCCGCAGGAGACCAGCCCCGCCGACGCCGCGCTGCTCGACCACGCCCGAGCCGGGATCGTGCGGCTCAATCGCAAGCACGGTGAGCGTTTCTTCCTGCTGCACCGCCCTCGCCTGTGGAATCCGCGCCAGCGCGTATGGATGGGTCGCGAGCGCAAGCGCGGCAAGCTGGCCGACCTGAACGCCTTGCTGCGCGGCAACAGCGGCCAGCGCTTCCTGCTGGTCGTCGGCGACACGTCGCAGCTCGCCGGGGTCCGCTTTGTCATCACGCTGGACACCGACACCCAGCTGCCGCGCGATGCCGCCAGGCAGCTCGTCGAGGCGATGGCGCACCCGCTGAACCGACCGCACTTCGGTGGCCCGGCGCAGGCGCCGCGCGTCGTGCGTGGCTACGGCATCCTGCAGCCGCGCGTGACGGTCAGCCTGGCCGCGGCCAACCGCACGCGCTACGGCCGCCTGTTCGGCGGCGAGCCCGGCATCGACCCTTACACACGTGCCGTCAGCGACGTCTACCAGGATCTGTTCGGCGAAGGCTCGTTCATCGGCAAGGGCATCTACGACGTCGATGCGTTCGAGCACGTACTGCGCGACCGGATGCCGGACAACCGCATCCTCAGCCATGACCTGCTCGAAGGCGGTTACGCCAGGAGCGGGCTGCTCAGCGATGTCGAACTGGTCGAGGACGCGCCTTCACGTTACGACGAAGACGTCAAGCGACGGCACCGCTGGATCCGCGGCGACTGGCAGATCATCGGCTGGCTGCTGCCCGGGCTGCGGATGACGGCCAGCGAAGCCGGTGCGGCCGGCGAAGCCGGTGCGCCCGGCGCCGACCCGAACCGAGCCGTCATCGTGCGCAACCCGCTTTCCACGCTGTCGCGCTGGAAGATCTTCGACAACCTGCGCCGCAGCCTGGTCCCGGCGGCGCTGGGCGTGCTGCTGCTGTTGGGCTGGGCGGTGCTGCCGCAGCCTGCACTGTGGACCGTGTTCTGCCTGGCGGTGCTGTACGTGCCGCCGTTGATCGGCTTCGTCGTGCAGTTGCTGCGCAAGCCCGACGAACTCGATTCCGGGCAGCACGTCGCGGCCACCATCCCCGCGGCGGTGAGCCATCTGAGCCAGGCCACGCTGACCCTGGCCGCCCTGCCGTACGAGGCGTTCTTCAGCCTCGATGCGATCTTGCGCACGCCTTGGCGCCTGTGGATCAGTCGGCGGCGCCTGCTCGAGTGGCAACCCTCGTCGGAGATTGCACGCAGCAACGGCGCCGCTGCGCCGGCGGCCGACCTTGTCGCCACCTTGCGGCAAATGTGGATCGCCCCGGCCGTCGCGGCGGCTGGCTTCGCCGGCCTCGCCGGTCTGCGGCCGGACGCGCTGGGCAGCGCGCTGCCGGTGCTGGTCCTGTGGTTGACGTCACCGGCCATCGTGTGGTGGCTGAACCGGCCGCGCAAGCGCCGCCAGTCCACGCTCAACGCTGCGCAGACCGTGCAGCTGCAGATGCTGGCGCGCCGGACCTGGGCCTTCTTCGAAGCCTTCGTCGGCCCGCGCGACAACCATCTGCCACCCGACAACGTGCAGGAGCATCCGGTGCCGCGGGTTGCCCACCGCACCTCGCCCACCAACATCGGGCTGTCGCTGCTGGCGAGCCTGAGCGCGCGCGACTTCGGCTATATCACCGAGGGTCAGCTGATCGAGCGCACCACGGCCACGCTGGACACGCTGGAGCGCATGGAGAAGTACCGCGGGCACTGGCTCAACTGGTACGACACCCAGACGCTGCAGCCACTGCGGCCGGCCTACGTCTCCAGCGTCGACAGCGGCAATCTTGCAGGGCACTTGCTGACGCTGCGCGCCGGCTTGCTGATGCTGGCCGGGCAGCCGCCGCAGCTGCACCTTGTCATGGGCGGGCTTCAGGACACGCTGCGCCTGCTGCAGGGCCCCGGCAAGGAGCCGGCCGACAGTGCACCGGCGCGCTTTGCAACCCTGCTGGCCTCGTACGCGGCCCCAGCGCCGCAGTCGCCGCACGAACTGTGCAAGGCGTTCAGCACCTTGCTGCGCTGCGCCCAGGACATTCCCGTGTCGGCTGCCGATGCGGGCGAACTCGCGCTGACCGGCGACGGCGCCGTCGAGCTCGGCGGCTGGGACGAGGCCGACCGCTGGGCACACGCGCTGGTGCGCCAGTGCGAAGCCGCGCTGGCCGAGTTGCAGCTGCTGTGCCCCGACGCGGCCATCTCAGCCGGTGCGGGCTGGGAAATGCCGGTGTTGACCGCACGCGGCAGTGCACTGCAGGCCCTGGCGCGGCGCGCCGGCGCGATGGCCGAGATGGATTACGGCTTCCTCTACGACAGCACGCGCGACCTGCTGGCCATCGGCTACAACGTCGATGATCGCCGCGGCGACAGCGGCCGCTACGACCTGCTGGCCTCGGAAATCAGGCTGGCCAGCTTCGTCGGCATTGCCAAGGCGCAGTTGCCGCAGGAAGCCTGGTTCGCGCTGGGCCGGCAGCTCACCGTGGCCGACGGCAAGCCGGTGCTGCTGTCGTGGAGCGGCTCGATGTTCGAGTACCTGATGCCGATGCTGGTGATGC
>JBDTUO010000115.1:0-7789 GCA_040007675.1 Rubrivivax sp. | reverse complement strand
CGCGACGATGTCGGTCAGGTAGTACTCGCGCTGCGCGTTGTCGTTCTTCAGCGCCGCGAGCCAGCGCTTCAGCGCCGCCGTCGGCGCTGCCATCAGGCCGGTATAGACCTCGCGGACCGTGCGCTCGTCGGCGCTCGCGTCCTTGTGCTCGACGATGCCGAGCACGGCGTCGCCGCGTCGGCGGATGCGGCCGTAGCCCGTGGGGTCGGCCAGCTCCACCGTCAGCAGCGCGAGCCGCTCGCCGCCGCAGGCGTTCACCAGTGCGGCCAATGTCGCCGGGCGGATCAGCGGCACGTCGCCGTTGAGGATCAGCGTCGTCGGATGGGCGTCGTGCAGCGCCGGTACCGCCTGCTGCACCGCGTGGCCGGTGCCGAGCTGCGGCTCCTGGCGCACGCAGACCGCTCCCGTGGGCGCCACCGCCGTCTCGACCGCCTCGGCGCCATGGCCGGTGACGACCACGGTGCGGCGCGCTCCCGGCAAGGCCCCGCCGTCGGCCGCGGCATCCAGGACATGCTGCAATAGGCTCTTGCCGCCCAGGCGGTGCAGCACCTTCGGCAACGCGGACTTCATCCGTGTGCCCTTGCCCGCCGCCATGATGACCACGTTGACTGCCATGCGATCGTCCCGAGCCAAAGCGCTGATTATCGGGTTGCTGGTGTGCGCGCTGTCGGCCTGCACGGCGGTGCGCCTGAGTTATGCCAACGGGCCGACACTGGCCACGTTCTGGCTCGACAACTGGCTCGACCTCGACGCGGCGCAGACGGTCGAGCTCAAGCCGGAGCTGCAGCGCTGGTTCGACTGGCACCGGGCGAACGAGCTGCCGCGCTACGCCACGCCGCTGGCGCAATGGCGTGCGCGTGCCGCCGGCGAGGTCAGCGCGGCCGAGGTCTGCGACTGGAGCGCGACCACACGCGGCTGGATGCGGCGCGCGTTCGATCAGGCGGCGCCGGCCGCGGCGCGGCTGCTACCGACGGTGAGCGCCGCGCAGTGGGAGCACCTGGTTGCGCGCCAGCAGCAGCGCACGGCCAAGCTGCGGCGCGAGTTGCCCGCCACCGAAGACGAGCGCCGGCGCGCGATGCTCGACCGCTGGGTGCAGCGCGCCGAGGACTACTACGGCAACCTGGCGCCGGCGCAGCGCGCGCAACTCGCCGCGGACGTGGCCGCGTCACCCCGCGGCCCGCAGGCCTGGATCGACCAGCGCGAGGCGCGCCAGCGCGAGATCGTCGCCGGCCTGCGGGCGGCCCAGCAGGTGTCGGACCCGGCGCAGCGGGCCCAGGCGCTGCGCACGCTGGTGGCGCAGGAGCTCGAGCCGTCGACCGCCGACGCCAGCGGCCAGCGGGAGGCGCGCTGGCGCGAACACCTGTGCGCGACCGCCGCGCGGCTGCACAACAGCATGAACACCGCGCAGCGGGCGCGGCTGCAGAAGCGCCTGGAGGGCTGGCAGGGCGACCTGGTCGCGTTGACCGAGGGCGCCGGCGGCGGGTGACGCACCGCGCACCTGCGCCGGCGCCGCGCGCTGCTCAGGGCATGGGCACGCGCACCGAGCGCGGGTTCGGCCCGTTGCGCGGGAAGTCGATCAGCGCGGCGCGGAACATGGCCTCGATCAACTCCTCGCTGCCACCGCTGAAACCCTCGCGGTTCGAGCGCGCCTCGTACAGCGGGCGCCCGCTGGCCTGGTCGCGCAGCAGCACGGCCACCTCGCGCTCATAGCGCGGCGACTCCAGCCACGCCCCGCGCACCCAGACCGGGCCGACCCAGCCACGGCGCGTCATCGCATAACCGCCGCGCCACCACAGCGGGTCGTCCCAGTAGAACGGGTCGGTGCGCGTGCGGCGCACCGCCAGTTGCACCAGCACGTCGGCGGTCTCGCCGGCCGCCGCCTCACGGAAACCGGCCTGCGCCAGCGCGGGCCGCGCCAGCGCTTCGAGCCGATCGGTGGCCTCGGGCCGCGACTGCTGCGAGGGCAGGCGGTCGAAGGCATAACGACCGGGCGCGCGCCCGGCCGGCCACTCGCCGTAGGTCGCGATGTCGGTCTGCAGCGTCTGCAGCGCCGCGCAGCCACCCAGGCCGGACACCAGCGCGGCCGCGCCGAGCACCAACCCCAGCAGCCAGGCCCCGCCACGGCGGCTGCAAGACTGGGCGCCAGGGGAGTCAGGGGCGCCGGGGGCGGATGAGGGCGCGGCGTGAGCGGTCATGGTGTCGTCTCCGTCGGGGTCCACCAGCGCACAGCCTGGCCGTCGACCGGGCGTGCGCCGGCGGCGGCCGGCACCGCGCCACAGCCCGGATCGTCCGGGTCGAAGGCGCGGTCGCCGTCCGGGTTCGGCACCCCGGATGCTTGGAGTGCTTCGAAGGGGTGCAGGTTCCGGTCCATCAGGTGCGACGGCACCACGTGGCCGAGCGCGCGCAGCATGTTGTCGCTGCGGCCCGGGTACTGGCGTTCCCACCCGCGCAGCATGGCCTTGACCTGCACGCGCTGCAGCTGGTCCTGGCTGCCGCACAGCGTGCACGGGATGATCGGGTACTGGCGGTGCGCTGCCCAGCGTTCGAGGTCGGTCTCGGCGACGTAGGCCAGCGGCCGGATGACGACGTTGCGGCCGTCGTCGCTGACGAGCTTGGCCGGCATCGCCTTCAGGCGGCCGCCGAAGAACATGTTCATCAGCGCGGTGACGACGATGTCGTCGCGGTGGTGGCCGAGCGCGATCTTGGTCGCACCGAGTTCGCCCGCGACGCGGTAGAGGATGCCGCGCCGCAAGCGCGAGCACAGGCTGCACATCGTCTGGCCTTCGGGGATCAGCCGCTTGACGATCGAGTAGGTGTCCTGGTTCTCGATGTGGAAGGGGACGCCGAGCTGGGACAGGTAGTGCGGCAGCACATCGGCCGGGAACCCGGGCTGCTTCTGGTCGAGGTTGACCGCGACGAGGCTGAACGGCACCGGCGCGCGCCGCTGCAGCGACAGCAGCAGGTCGAGCAGCGCGTGGCTGTCCTTGCCACCCGACAGGCAGACCATGATCCGGTCGCCGGGCTCGATCATGCGGAAGTCGGCGATCGCCTGGCCGACCTGGCGGTGCAGCCGCTTGGACAACTTGCGCGCCTCGAAGGCGGCCTTGCGGTCGTCGGTGCCCGTGAGCGGCGGCGCGTCTCGTTCGATCGTCGGCAGGTTCATGCGCGGGATTCCTCGCGGATCGCGAAGACCTCCACCCCGACCGCGGCGCAGTCCGGATAGACATCGGGTTTTTCGGTCGAGACCCGCGCAGCGCGCACGCTCGGGTGCGCGAGCATCGCGCGCAGCACGTCGTCGACCAGCGTCTCCTGCAGGTGCACGTGGCCGCGGGCGACGCGCGCGGCGATGGTGCGGCGGATGAAGTCGTAGTCGAGCACCTCGTCGAGGCGGTCGGCGGTCGGCGTCGACAGCGCCAGCGGCACGAACAGGTCGACGTTGATCAGCACGCGCTGCTCGCCGGTCTTCTCGGCCTCGTGCACGCCGATGTTGATCCAGACCTCGTAGTCGCGCAGGAACAGGCGCCGGCAGTCCATCAGGCGGGGGTGCTGCAAGAGCGTTTGCATGGTCGGTTCAGCGCGGAGGCGCGGTCGCAAGATCAAGCTCCCCGACACGGATCCGGCTCCGCCGGTCCGTCGGGGGGCGGCCCCCTCGGGGGGTAGCGAGCGCCAGCGAGCTTGGGGGCGCCATGATTAGCCTTCCTGCGCCAGAAAGTAGACGTCGCGCGGCTGGGCCTGCAGGTGCTGGCCGCCGTCGACCAGCAGCGTGTGGCCGGTGATCGCCGGCGACGCCAGCAGGAAGCCCACCGCGCGCGCGATGTCCTGCGGCGTCGACGAGCGCTGCAGCGGCGTCAGCCGCTGCGCGCGGTCGAACGCCGCGGCGTCCATCGGCCCGGAGCGCAGCGTCACGCCCGGCGCGACGCCGCAGACTCGCGTGCGCGGCGCCAGCGCCTGCGCCAGCAGCGTCGTCGCCGCCTGCAGCGCCGCCTTCGACAGCGTGTACGACAGGTGGTCGGGGTTCGGGTTCCAGAGCTTCTGGTCGAGCAGGTTGACGACGCAGCCACCGCCGGCGTCGTTCAGCGAGCGCGCCAGCAGCACCGGCGCGCCGGTGTTGGTGCGCCAGTGGCGCTCCATCGCCGCGAAGCCGAAGTCTTCCACGCTGTCGTACTCGAACAGCGACGCGTTGTTGACCACTGCGTGCACACCACCGAAGTGGGCGCTCACGGCAGGTACCAGCGCGCGGCACGCGGTCTCGTCGGCGAGGTCGGCCTCGAAGGCGTGCGCGCGGGCGCCGAGCGCGGCGGCGTCGATCACCGTCTGCGCCGCCTCGGCGGCCGAGCGGCGGTAGTGCACCGCGACGTCCCAGCCGTGCGCGGCCAGCTCGAGCGCGATCACGCGGCCGAGCCGGCGTGCGGCACCGGTGACGAGGACAACAGGGCGCGAGGGCATGCTTCCTACAATGCGCCGGCGATGAGGGATGCCGGACCGGGCAGTGTATCGACCCCGCTGCAGCCACGGCCGCGGGCGCCGCTGGCATCGGCGCTGCGGAAGACGATCGCGGCGATGGCGGCGCAGGCGGGCGGCTGGCTGCCGTTCGACCGCTACATGGCGACCGTGCTCTACGCGCCCGGGCTTGGCTATTACGCCCGCGGCGACCGCCAGTTCGGGCAGCTCGCGCGCGACGGCAGCGACTTCGTCACCGCGCCCGAAATGAGCCCGCTGTTCGGGCGTGCGCTGGCGGTGCAGGTCGCGCAGGCGCTGCACGCCACCGGCACCGACGCCGTATGGGAGTTCGGCGCCGGCCGCGGCACCCTGGCGGCGCAGCTGCTCACGGCCCTCGGCGAGCGCGTGCACACCTATCACGTGGTCGAGCTCTCGGGCCCGCTCGCGGCGCGCCAGCGCGAGACGCTGGCGGCGTGGTCGGGCCGCGTTCACTGGCACGCCGAACTGCCGCCGGCGATCGACGGCGTGGTGCTCGGCAACGAACTGCTCGACGCGCTGCCGGTGAAGTTGCTGCACTGGGACGGCGCGCGCTGGTTCGAGCGCGGCGTGCGCGTAGAGCCTGGCACCGGCAAGCTGGCGTGGGCCGACCGGCCGACCGAGCTGCGCCCACCGCTGGACGATGCCGATGCCGTCCCCAGCTTCGTGCCCGGCACCGTGACCGAGATCCACCCACAGGCCGAGGCCTGGATGCGCACGCTGGCCGCGGCACTGCGCCGCGGCGCGCTGTTCCTGATCGACTACGGCTTCCCGGCGGCCGAGTACTACCACCCGCAGCGCAGCGGCGGCACGCTGATGTGCCACCGCGGCCACCGCGCCGACCCCGACCCGCTGGCCGACCCGGGCGACAAGGACATCACCGCGCACGTCGACTTCAGCGGCATCGCGCTGGCCGGCCAGGACGCCGGGCTGCAGGTGCTCGGCTACACGTCGCAGGCGCGTTTCCTGCTGAACTGCGGCGTCGCGGGCCTGATCGAGGCCGCCTCGCTGCCCGAGCGCATCGCGGCGCAGCGGCTGCTGCACGAGCACGAGATGGGTGAGCTGTTCAAGGTGATCGGCTTCGCGACCGCGGGCACCGTGTTCGACGCCATCGGCTTCGCCGCCGGCGACCGCAGCCACCGGCTGTAAAAGCTAGGCGGACGACCGGATGCGCTGGCTGATCGTGTTCCTGCTCGCGTGCCTGCTGTTCAACGGCCTGCGCGGCTGGCTGCAGCGCATCGGCCTGGGCAAGCTGCCGTTCGACTTCACGCTGCGGATCTTCGGCCGCGAGCTCTACCTGCCGCTCGGCAGCAGCCTGCTGCTGAGCCTGGTCGCGATGGCGATCGGCGCGCTGATCTGAGCGGCGCGGCGCGGCGGCTTCAGGTCAGGGGGCAGGCGGGGCCGGACCGGCCTCGAGCCCGTGCTGCAATGCCGCTTCGCGCGCCGCCGTCAGCGCCTGCCCGACCTGCACGCCGCGCGCGCCGGCCGCCAGCGCCGCGGCCGTGACCGCAGCGCCATCGACTGCCTGTACGCAGGCCAGCGCCTGCGCCAGCCGCGCGCGGGGCAGGTAGGGCCGGTCTTCGAAGCCGAGCCGGCCGCGCGCGTCGCACTCGCAGGCCAGCAGCGCCTCGGCAAAGCGCTCCGGCCGGCGCAGCGCGTCGCAGCGCTCGAGCAGCCGCAGCAGCGCCGCCGCGCCGAGCTCGCCGCTGCGGTGCACGTGGCCGTGTTCACGCGCCACCGTCTCGGCCAGCGCGCGGCAGTCGTTCGGCACCCGCAGCCGCCCGCCCAGCGCGCGCGCGAGCGCGACGCTGCGCGCCTCGTGGCCGATGTGGCGCGGCCACTGCTCACGCGGCGTCGTGCCCTTGCCGAGGTCGTGCACCAGGCAGGCCCAGCGCACCGTCAGCGGCGCGGCCAGCCGCGCGCACTGCGTCAGCACCAGGCCCAGGTGCACGCCGGTGTCGATCTCCGGGTGGTATTCGGCGCGCTGCGGCACGCCCCACAGCCGCTCGACCTCGGGCAGCAGGCGCGCCAGTGCGCCGACCTCGCGCAGCACCTCCAGCAGCCGCGCCGGCGCCGCCTCCATCAGGCCACGCGCCAGTTCCTGCCAGACGCGCTCGGCGACCAGGTGGTCGACCTCGCCGTCGTCCACCATGCGGCGCGCCAGCGCGAGGGTCTCGGGCGCGATCGTGAAGTCGGCGAAGCGTGCCGCCAGCCGCGCCAGACGCAGCAGCCGCACCGGGTCTTCGGTGAACGCGTCGGAGACGTGGCGCAGCACGCGCCGGCGCAGGTCGCCGGCACCGTCGAAGGGGTCGATCAAGGCACCGTCGGCGGCCTGCGCGATCGCGTTGACCGTCAGGTCGCGCCGCGCGAGGTCCTGCTCGAGCGTGACGGACGGGTCGGCGTGGAAGCTGAAGCCGTGGTAGCCGGGCGCGGACTTGCGTTCGGTGCGCGCGAGCGCGTACTCCTCGCCGGTCTCGGGGTGCAGGAAGACCGGAAAGTCGCGTCCGACCGGGCGATAGCCGGCGTCCACCATCTGCAGCGGCGTGGCGCCGACGACGACCCAGTCGCGGTCGCTCGCCGCGCGGCCGAGCAGCCGGTCGCGCACCGCGCCGCCGACCTCATAGACCTGCACACACCGCTCCTGTCGCTGACGCGGCCGCCGATCCGATGGCGCCGCTCATCCGGGCGCCGATCGATACGGGTCGTCCTCGGCGATGACGTCGTGTTCGGCGCAGGCGTCTGCCATCCACTGCGCGACCGCCGGCACCGCGATGACGCGCTCGACGTAGCCGGCTGCCGTCGCCGACATCGGCAGCCCGTAGCCGCGCAGCCGCATCGCGACCGGGGCGTAGAAGGCGTCGGCCGCGCCGAAGGCGCCGAACAGGAACGGCCCGCCGCCAGCCTGCTGCAGCGCGTCGGCCCACATCGCCTCGATGCGCGAGACGTCGCGCCGGAGCGGCGCCTGCTCGGCCCACAGGCGGGCGCCGACGGTGGCCAGCGTGGCCTCGATGTTCATCGGGCACCTCGAGCGCAGCGCGTCGAAGCCGGAATGCATCTCGGCGCAGAGGCTGCGGGCGCGTGCCCGGGAGCGCGCATCCGACGGCCACACGCCGTGCGCCGGGAACTGCTCGTGCAGCGTCTCGGCGATCGCCAGCGTGTCCCACACCGCGAAGCCGTCGTCGAGCACCAGCACCGGCACCCGGCCGGCCGGGCTGACACGCGCCAGCGCGGCGCGGAACGGCGATGCCGCGCCGAAATCCAGCCGCAGGCGGTGTTCCTCGAACGGGATCGCGAGCGCACGCATCAGCACGCC